>JAGQVA010001180.1 GCA_020438265.1 Bacteroidota bacterium | reverse complement strand
CAATACATGGCAGCCGCCCTGCTGCATTTGCCTGATCACCTCCAATGGCTCATTGGTGAGCGTACTGCAAACCTTCCTGGTACAAAACGGACAAGCATGGGCATCTCCATCGGTATCAATGTAGAAAAACCGATTTCCGCCAGCCAAACATCCCACATTTCGACGCTGCTGGTCTGGCCAAAGGATAATAGGATAATCCCAATAAGCAGGATCAGTGTTATAGCGGTGATACACTTCATTTAAAATACCCAATTGCTCTTCTGATAAACTCACCTGCTGATGAAGGTATCTTCCGGCGTTGCGGGCTTCGACTAACTGGATGAAAGTAACACCTAGTTTTCTGCCTAATTCCAGGTAGGCGTCCATGTTTTCCTTCGTAGTAAACTCAGGTGTGGCACAAAGCGCCAGAGAAACCACCAATCCTGCTGCTTTTGCCTGAATACACGCTTCAACAGCACTTTCAAAAGCTCCCGGATATCCTCTGAATCGGTCATGCTGCTCCTGATCAAAATGATCAATACTTACGATAATTCCGGTGAGTCCAGATGCTTTTAATTTAAAGGCATGCTCTCTGTTAAACCCAAAACCAGAGGTATAAATCCAAAAATCTGATCCTGGGCGTGTTGTCTCCAAAACCTTGTAAATATCTTTAATCCGCACCATCGGTTCTCCTCCGCCAAACCAAATCTGGGAAGTACCAAAATCCTGATAGGTTTTGACCAGATGAATGAGGTCTTCCGTAGTCATGGTCTCCTTTTGATTGAGATTGGGCCATTCAAAACAATGCTCACAGCTTAGTGGACATTTTTTTGTAATTCCGATCAGAATGGTTCGTAAGCCTTTGTGCTCTTTAAATGGAGTAATACGGTGATATTCATCCACAATCACCTCATCCATCGCCTTGGAAGGAAAACCCGGACTTCCCAATCTCCAGAAATAACGGTCATCGACTTTCGCCACTTTCACAAATTGAGGCATATCATTGGTTTGACTGAATTTGTCCAAAACTCCCTTAACCAATTGTATGATTTTAGACAGGCTTCTTAGATTTACTATGGCTAAATAAATCAGTCGGAAATAAAACCAAATCTTCAACCATTGTTTTTGAAGAGAATATCTGGGCAACATCAATGACGATTGAGGCTGAATTTCAACCTTTTTCACGGGACTGGATTCAGTAATAACGCTCATTAGGTGTTTTTATAGGTTAGTAATTCCAGATGAATGGTAAAATCAATATAGAGATTTTTCATCTAAATATCATTCCCGGGCTGCTTTAAGCCAATGATTTTTCGCATCTTCGGGGAAAAGGATTGAATAAAAAATCACATTTCGCATGTACCAAACAACTCTAACCCTGCTATTAACCTTATTCATCAGTCTGAACCTCTCTGGACAGGAACTTTCAAAAAAGGAAAAGAAAATCGCCGATTATATTGATGCTCATACCGAAGAAGCGATACAGTTTCTGGAAGAAATCGTCAACATCAATAGTGGAACGATGAATCACGAAGGTGTACGAAAAGTTGGAAAAGCCTTTGAGCCTGAATTTGCCGAATTAGGCTTTGAAGTCAACTGGATCGATTTACCTCCGGAAGTTAACCGCGCAGGACATTTATTTGCTGAGAAAAAAGGCAAAAAGGGGAAAAAAGTGCTCCTGATTGGCCATTTGGATACAGTATTTGAAGAAGATAGCAAGTTCCAAAAATATGAGGAAAAGGAGAATCAGCGTGCTGATGGTCCTGGCGCTGCCGATATGAAGGGCGGAGATGTGGTGATTCTTTATGCCTTAAAAGCTTTAAAAGAAGCCGGTGTTTTGGATGACGCTCAGATTGTGGTAGCCTTAACAGGCGATGAGGAAAAGCCAGGAACTCCAATCAGTGTAACCCGAAAAGCTTTGATAAAAAAAAAAAAAAATG
>JAGQVA010001179.1 GCA_020438265.1 Bacteroidota bacterium | reverse complement strand
TTAGAAAAAATGATGAATTCAATAAAATTAACCGGGATGATCATCTTTCTGATGATTTCCTCCCTTGGCGCCCTGGCGCAAACCAGCATTGACCGGTACTTTAACCAGTACCAGGATGACGAAAGATTTTCTCGCGTCTCCGTTTCCAGCCGCATGTTTAATCTTTTCATGGAGCTGAAAACAGATGATCCCAATGAGGAAGCATTTCTCAAAACCATTTCCAAACTCACCGGACTGAAGGTTTTGATTGGAAAGGAAGTGGAAGAAGCAAAAACGCTCTATTCCGGCGTAGTCAATCGCCCGGCCAAAGAAATGGACGAACTCATGACCGTTTCTGAAACCGGAAAAGAATTTCGATTCTACATCAGGGAAGCTGGCGGAAAAATCTCCGAATTACTCATGGTTGGGTATGAAGGCAAACAAGTCATGATCATGAGCCTTACCGGTGATATCGATCTCAAGGAGATTGCCAAACTCAGCAAACAAATGAATATCGAAGGATTTGAAAACTTTAAAAACGTTGAAAAATAATGAAAAAACTAAGTATACTTTCTCTGGTACTGCTTTTCGGTTTGATGGCTTTTGGCCAAAGCAGTACCGTCGCAGATTTTGAAAAAAATACAGAAGGATATAAACTCTTCCTGTATCAGAGTGTCATTCGTGTATTGAATAAGGATAAAAACCCTGATTTTAATATGCTGATAAGAAACCTCGATCACCTCAAATTTGTAAGTACTCCCGAAAAAGAAGATGATCCCAAAAGTGTTTTCCTCAAACTGGATAAAGGCGTGCAAAATGAAGGTTTCGTGGAAATTATGTCCTATGATGATGCCGATTCCAAATGCCATGTGTACGAAAGAGAAAAAGGCGGAAAATCTACCTGGGTAGCCACTCTTCTGATGGGAGAAACTGCCGCTGCGATGGAAATGGAAGGTTCTCTTGACCTGGCATATATCAAGGCGCTTTCAAGTCTGAACATGGAGCGTCTGGAGGAAATGCTTCCTTTGAAAAAGGATCAAAAGAAGGAAGAGAAGAAGGACATCGAAAAATAAAACATATAAGAGAATTCAGATAGCTTCGATGAAGCTATCTGAATTCTCTTAAAATCAATCAATGAACGTACTAAGCACACAAAACCTACACAAAGAATACGGCCGCATCACTGCGGTCAATCAACTAAACCTGGAAATCAAAGCCGGATCTGTTTTCGGGCTTCTCGGCCCCAATGGCAGCGGTAAAACCACCACGCTGGGCATGGTATTGGGCGTAACAACCCCAACCAGTGGTCAGTTTCTCTGGTTTGGAGAAAAACCCAGTCATCAACAGCGAAAACGCGTAGGTTCCATTCTCGAAAAGCCCAATTTTTATCCCAATCTTTCTGGTTATAAAAACCTTCAGGTAGCCTGCAAAATCAAGGAAGTTCCTGAAACGCGAATCGATAAAGTGCTGGATCAGGTAGGGTTGCTGGAACGGAAGAATGACTCTTTTAAAACCTATTCTTTAGGGATGAAACAAAGACTGGCAATCGGCTCAGCGTTGCTGGCAAATCCAGAAGTGTTAATTCTTGATGAGCCTACTAATGGCGTTGATCCTAAAGGGATTGCTGAAATTCGGGAACTCATTCTGGAAATTGCCACAACTGGAAAAACCATTATTCTGGCCAGCCACTTGCTAGATGAGGTACAGAAGGTCTGTTCGGATTTTGCGATTCTCAGCAAAGGGAATCTGATTCACACAGGAAGAGTTGACGCAGGTTTTGACGATGATATCGTCATTGAAATTGCAGCCAGAGATCATGAAGCTCTGGTCAAACAAATCGGGCAATTTCCTGGATATATTACTCATCGCCCCCTAAAAGACGGTATTGAAGTCAGATGCACTGCCGATACACAAGCTGATACGCTAAATAAATACCTGACT
>JAGQVA010000116.1 GCA_020438265.1 Bacteroidota bacterium | reverse complement strand
CTACGATAACAGGTAGATCCTACAACCTATTGAGATGTGAAAGGCTCCGGAATTTTATAACAATTATCTCTTATTTAGCCGGAGATGAAGATCTCTCCCTTTGGTCGAGATGCCCTACTGGCTAAGCAAAATATTGCCACTCTGGCAAGGGGCCTTCTTCCCCAATTTGGGGGCATCTCGACCAGCGAAGCGCAGGGAGAGATCTTCATTGACAAGCCAAATCAGGCATTTAACCATAAATTTGTTTCTCAGGTGTGTATTTGATTGAATTCATTTTACTTTTGGCAAAAATCTTAACAACCTCTTTTATGTTCAATCCTTCCCTTACTGCCGATTCTTTCAACCAAATGGGAAAAGATATGCTCCCTGAATTAATGGGAATTCAGATTACCTCTGTCGCAGAGCACAAAATCATTGCAGAAATGCCCATCGAAAAGAAAATATTTGCCCCCAACGGATTTGTCCACGCTGGTAGCATCATTAGCCTTGCTGACTCCGTAGCAGGAATATCCACGGTAGCTCATTTACCCGAAAATGGCAAGTCATTCACCACTTTAGAACTAAAATCAAATTTTATCCGAGGACAACGGGAAGGAACACTTATCGCCGAAAGCGACCCCGAACATCTTGGCAGGACAACCCAGGTATGGCGGGTCATCGTAAGAGATAAAGAAAGCGGGAAGAAAGTCGCTATCTTTTCCTGCACACAATTGATTTTGTATTAATCCTCCAATTTTTACAATCATGAAACACACCCTCATCCTGATAACCCTTCTCATTGCCGGAGCCTTATTCTGGGTTTATGGAAGATCTGTCTGGTATCCATTGTACAGCAAAATCAAAGGCAAAGAAACAGTTGATTCCATTAACCGGAAATACGGCAAAAAAGCCAGGAAAAGTCTTTCAAGCGCGCTTAGTGAGCAAGGTTTTAATGAATTGCCCTCAAAAATTATGCTTCTGGCATTTAAAGAGGAGCGCAGAATGGATCTTTTAGCCCAAAAAGAAGGAGAATGGTTCAAGCTCAAATCATACGATTTTACTGCTTTTAGCGGGAAATTAGGACCAAAACTTAAGGAAGGTGATAAGCAGATTCCCGAAGGGATCTACGAAATAGAATACCTCAATCCCAACAGTGCGTTTCATCTTTCCATGAAGGTGAGTTATCCCAATGATTTTGACCGTCAGAAAGCTCAGCAAGACAACCGGACGAATCCTGGTGGTGATATTTTTATTCACGGGAAGGATGTCACAATTGGCTGTATTCCGATTGGAGACAAGATGATTGAAGAACTCTTTATACTGGCGAGTCAGACACTTGATCAGGGAATCAGAGTTGTGATTTGTCCGTGGGATTTTCGGGTAAATCCTGAGTTTCCGGTGATTGAATCGGTGGATTGGGAGGGAGAATTGTATGAGATGTTGATGAAAGAGCTGGGTAAGTATCCGAATTAGTCATATATTTTGAATAGAACATTATTTTCCCGATCTTTCTGAAACACAACACGACATGAGGACACAATACACGACCCACCTTTCTGCCCTGAAATCAAACTGATCTTATTATTCCATCGCTTATTTAGGGAAATCGTTCTGCCAGGACATTTAATCTATAAATACCATCCTAATGAGAACTTTAACCCTGCTTCTGCTATTATCCTCTTCTATTGTATTCGCTCAGAACAGCTCTGAAAAATGGTATCTCGGTCTGCAAGGTGGTGTGGGAAAGTCTTTCAGAAGTTTAAAACCCATGGAAGATGGTGGCGCCAATAATCTTTGGGAAAGAAATAAATATGAAATCTCCCAACCTGCATGGAATGTAGGTATGGTCGTTGGAAGAAGGCTTTTTCATCGGCTCTGGCTGGAAGGAGGGTATTCGTTTTCCTATTACTCTGTTTTATACAGTAGAGAATACGGTCCCAACGAACTGTATCATTACAGACATCAATACTATAATACTGACATCTCGGGAGCGCTGAAATTCTATACCAATGAAGGCAGATTCAAAGGATTTGTATTTGCGGGATCGGAAGCCAATATCATCATTACCTGGCGGGAAACACTTGCTTATTATGTTAATGGTGAAACGGCGGGTCCTCACCGACATTATCCCGCTTCAGGTGGGTATAACTGGCTGGCTTTTTCTATCCAGGGAGGAGCAGGTGTGAGCTATCAAATAGGAAAACGCTTACAATTGGAAGCAAGGTATTTGGGCAAAAGCAACCTGACTCCCAGCAGAGCCCAGCAAAGTGTGGAAGATTATTTGAATTATCATGCGATGAATGTGGGCCTGCTGATGAGATTGTAACAGCAGATTGATTGACAGGGATAAAAATACTTTACCAAATTTCCCTATATTCAGGAAATATCCCCTTTCATGAATCATCATTTTCGCCCTTTTTTCTACTTTTTCCTCATCATTCTACTCTTTGGTTGCCAGGAAAAACGCCCCCCCAATATCGTCCTTATCATGGCTGACGACCTTGGGTATGAAACTATCGGGGCTAATGGCGGAACGACTTATCAAACGCCCAATATCGATCTGATGGCAAATCAGGGGATTCGTTTTGAGCACTGCTACGCGCAGCCTCTTTGTACCCCCAGCCGGGTTCAAATCATGACAGGAATATATAACGTGAGGAATTATGTACGCTTTGGGTTATTAGATACCAACCAGACCACTTTTGGTCATTTATTCAGAGAGGCAGGATATGCAACCTGTATTGTGGGAAAATGGCAATTAGGCAAAGATCCTGTGAGCCCGCATCAGGCGGGATTTGATCAATATTGCCTTTGGCAGGTGAGCGAAGGCAGGGTCGATTCTACTGGGCGAGACACTCGTTTTTCTCAACCCGTTCTGCAAACCAATAGAGAGCTCAAAATCTATGATTCTCATGATTACGGGCCTGATATTGTGAGTCAATTTGGGATAGATTTCATGGAAAAAGCGGCCAAAGATTCCAGACCATTTTTGCTTTATTATCCGATGATTTTAACGCATTGTCCTTTTAGTCCTACTCCTGACTCTCCTGAATGGCTGGAAGATGATACTGCCGTTATGAAATATAAAGGTCATGCTCATTATTTTGAAGATATGGTGAGTTATACTGATAAAATCGTTGGTAATATCAATCAAAAGCTGGAAGAATTAGGAATAGCAGAAAATACTATAGTCATTTTTACCGGAGATAATGGCACGGATATTCCGGTGGTTTCTACCCTGAATGGACGCAAGGTTGCAGGGGCTAAAGGTCAATCAACGGATGCTGGTACGCGTGTACCTTTACTCGTTCAGTGGCCTGGGACAATTTCAGCAGGGATGGTTAATCAGGATCTGGTTGATTTTAGTGATATGCTTCCTACTATGTGTGAAATCGCAGACATCCCGGCACCAGGAACAATTGACGGTCAAAGTTTTATGCCTCAGCTTATGGGAAAAACGGGTCATCCCAGAGAATGGATTTACAGTTGGTTTTCACGTAATGGTGCGGATAGTCTGGCAAGGGTATTTGCCCGTAATCAGCGGTATAAGCTTTATCGGAATGGGGAATTTTATGATGTCCCGAATGATTATGAGGAAGAGAATCCGCTTAATGAAACAGAGCTTTCACCAGAACAAAAGAAGATACACAAAATGCTGCAGGGGGTAATTGATCAGTATGAAGGAAGGAGGCTGGAAGAAATTCCTTCTGAGTAAAACAGTCTTATTTTACCAAATGAAAAGTCATATTAAGTCTGATATGAATTAACATCTCTTTTTCTTTATAAAACTTTTCCTCAGGCAAGAAAAAGTCAGGGCGGCTCAATTTTGATAATTGACTTCGTAAATATGCTTGATCATTGCTTCGATTCTCTCTCATAGAATCGAACAGATCTATTAAAGATTCTATTGGAATACGCTCAAGTAAAATAGTATCTCCAACTTCTTTCCATATTCCAGTAGAAAAGCTATTTTGTAAACAGTGATTAAATGTATACTCGTAATTGCCATCTGGAAATAGGCGAATTTCTCCCCGCATCTTTCTATTAAAGATACTTTCATCTACTCTAAGTTGATATACTTTCTGTCCCAAAAGAGTGCTTTGGATAAAAATTCCAATGATAAATAGGAGCATTTTGGGGGAAATACCTTTCTAGAGTTTCTCAATTTCATCCTGAGACAAATTTGTATACTTCATAATTTTCTCGACACTTTCCCCATCTAATTTCATTTTATATACTACCCCCCAATCCGCTCCCCCATCCGAATGGAAGTCTCCATTCCATTCCTTGTATTACGCAAAAGATCCTCATCAATCTCTATTTTCCCTTTTTCAATCAATATCACCATGGAAGAGCCTCCAAAGGCAAAATACCCCATTTCGTCGCCTTTGTTAATCTCTGAATCGGGTTCGTAAGTTTCGATAATCGTCCCTACCATCGTCGCGCCCACCGGGGCCAATAATACGTCTCCTATGTCTTTGGTAGAAAGAATCGCATACTCTCTTTCATTTCCACAAAATACTTTGGTAAAATTCTTAAATAACGCGTAGGGAGAGACTGAATAATACCGACCCGAAATCCGGGTGGGTTCTGAAATATGCCCTCCATAGGGAAAGTGAAACCGATGATAATCATTGGGCGCCAGTCTTACAATAAACATCGAGCCGGTCTGATATTTTTCGGCAAGTTCTTTGTCTTGTAAAAATTCCTCCAGCGTAAATTGATGTCCTTTGACAAAAAAATCTCCCACCGCATCGATATGCTCAAAAGCAATGATTTTCCCGTCTGCCGGGGAAACAAATCCTTCGTCCATATCCCGTATATCGGGTTTGAGTTCGCGGTAGAAAAAATCATTAAAAGAGTTAAATTCATCGATAGGTTTAATCGCTTCATCCATGTCGATATCATATTGATCCACAAAAGGTTGAATGCGTTTAATCGAACGATTTCGGCTCATCATACGACCGTAAATGCTTGACAGGAGCCTCCGTCTGACCAGTAATTCCAGGGGCAACCTCCCCAGGGGATGGTGATATAAAAACCGCAAAAATCTCTCTCCTGGTGGTTTTTCAATAACGGGTTGATTGGTTTTCCGGTCTATGTATTTAATTTCTTTCATTGTCAAATGATATATATCTTAATCTGGTTGTCGTATGATTTGTTTAAATATTTTTTCAGAGCAAAAAATACAATTTTCTTCCTTTCTTTTGAGCTATTTGCATTCCAAAGTTTAAACAACAAAAATAAAAATTCTTATATATGAAACTCTTCGGTATTCGCATGAATAAAAAAACCCTCGTCAGATGGAAAATTTACCTGGACCGGGCCAGAATGTATCTCCAATATATTAATTTCGGAATGATCGCTTTTGTTTTCCTCGACGAAATCAATGACGTGCGAGTCCGCGAAATGTTGGATGAAAACCGGCTTTTATTTTATCCATTAGTGATGATTTTATTTATGTTTATCTCTCTCATCCTGGGTTATCTGGATACACGGCTGGGGCTGCGGAAAGAAGAGATGCGGAACAACGCAACGGAAAACCCGATTATGATGGAGGTTCTTGCGCATGTAGAGGAAATCAAAAAACTCCAACTGGAAAGTCAAAATTCCCCGAAAGATTAACTCAATCTTTGCAGACCAAGGATTTTTTCAGACCTTTGGGCCGCTCCAAATTGTCATAAGCTACTATTTGGCCAAGGTTTATTTTTATGAGAAGCAAAATCAATCGCATACGGAAGTTTAAATATTACTTCTTTAAATACGGAATTCATCACCTCCTCCCGGGAAAAAAATTAAAATTTCTGGGCCATCTTTCTACCCTTTCCAAATGGATCTCTGATCATAAAGACCTGGCCTATACGGATTTCCCCAGTAAAAATTTCGTCTATAATAATCGCTACGGACTTTACGAGTTTATCATTAATACGGAATTACAAAACCAGTCTGTTGACTATCTCGAGTTTGGCGTTTCTACAGGAAATTCCTTCCGCTGGTGGGTAGAAAACTACAAAAATGAAGACTCCCGTTTTTATGGATTTGACACTTTTACCGGTCTTCCTGAAGACTGGGGGCCGTTTAAAAAAGGAGATATGTCGAATGGAAATGAACCTCCCGAGATTGATGATAACCGCCACAAATTCTATCAGGGGCTTTTTCAAACCACGCTTTACGAATTTTTGGAGACATTTCAGTCTGATAAAAAGAAGGTCATCCACCTGGATGCGGACCTTTATACAGCAACCTTATTTGTCCTGACTACACTCGCTCCTTACCTCAATAAAGGAGATATTTTGCTGTTTGATGAATTTAATGTACCCAATCACGAATACAAAGCCTTCATCGAATGGGTTGATTCCTTTTATATCAATTATGAGGTATTGGGACAGGTGAATAATTATTATCAGGTCGCCATGCGATTGACGTAGATACGCGATTAATCGCGTATCACCCAAAAATTTCATTCAGCATCGCTGCTGCGCGATACCCTGCTGCTGCCAGGCAATGCTCCACCACCGGAATAAAATCATGCTGATAATTATAGGAAAATGATGGCAGGCCAGAATCCCGGTCGGTATTATCATACAAAGTATTATAGATTTTTTCGCGGTAGGTTACTGATTCCTGTGCCCATTCGATAGGATTGGTTTTGGATAATTCCTCTTTATTGGGACGATGATGTTTTTCAATAAAAGCCGAAAACTCTGTATAACTCAGTTTTTCATGGTCAATCAATCCGGAATCCCACACCGAATGTAAATTAGTCTTTTCAGAGAAATACAATACAGAGATCTTATTTCCACCCAGATCCTGGTTTTTCCCTACGTGCATAGGTTGGTGGACATCACCGATAAAGTGAATCAAAAAAGCCAGAGCTGTGGCCTTTATCGACCCTGCCAGCGGCTCAACCTTGTTTTTGTCCATCAGTTTTTGAAACTGATCAATGGCCGCCGCATCGTCCTTGAGAATCGCCTGCATTAACTCAATCGCTTCAACAACATTATCAATATCATCATCCTTATGAGTCTCTTCCAATAGGTCTCCTACCGTTTCATCAGGATCAATCGTTACATAATGCCAGGGGTCGGCAAACTTCCAGTTTCTTTCGGATCGGATAAAGTCTGGCCAGTTAGAAACCTGTTCTAAATAATTATCACCCAGGGCTTTATCTACTTCGGCTTTAGCCTTTCGGCTAAGATTATCATAGCAGATTTTCGCTACAATCCGATGGCCATTCTGCCCCCAGCCAAAAAGCCAGGGAGCGGAAAGAATCATGAATACAAATAGAATCCAATTTTTCATATTATATTTTTTAGAGGAATGATGTTTAAAACTATTTCCTTTCCAGACGAAATACATGCCGCTCCCCAAACCGGGTATGAGAAATTCCCTGATAAGGTACATTCATTTTCGATAGCATCTCAAAAGATGCGTCATTGTCCAGATGGGTAGCCATTTCAATCGTTTTGCCTCTAAGCATTTCATGGTCCAAAACCATTTCCAATGCCTTGCTTGCAAGCCCTTGTCTGCGGAAAGCCGGATGAACACCATAACTGATAGAAACTTTTGGTGTATGCGATTGATGTATGGCGAGGTAACCCAGAAAATTTCCGGCTTTATCTATCATTGACCAGTAAATAGATTTGCCGATATCAAATCCGTGGCGATTAGTGATAATTTTATCGAGGGCTTTCTCCCGGTTTTGAGGGCCTGATTCTGTCAAAAATTGAAATGTGGATGGTTCTGAAAGAATATCAGAATATCCGGTCGCGTGGCTGAATTTCATATTGATTAAAGACAAATCCGGCGATTCTATCTGAGGAAAGACTCTCCCCTGAATGACTCTTTTGGCAAAACGGAAGAAGGATCTGGCATCCTGAAACAAATGAGCATGAATACCCAAACTTTCCGCAGATTCCACATTTTCAGGAATGTCATCTGTGAAAATTAATTGTTCAGGCCTAAGATCTGCATGTTCCTTTTGCAGAAGGTTAATGATTTTCTCAAAGTATGCGACCTCAGGCTTGGCTACTCCCAGTTTGCATGAGCAAAAAACGTCCTTAAAATACCTTCTGATTTCTCCTTCTTTTTTAATGGCTTCAAACCGGTGCCAATCCTGATTGGTAGCCACGTAACAATCATAATTAAACATCAGATTATCTGCAATCCATTCAAACAGATCAACCTGAAAAAGGCCATCGTGATCATAAATCGCGTCAAATAATTCCGTTGCTGTTCCCGCCCAATTCAACTCTTGCCGATGTTTATCCAGCAATTCAATCATATCCTCTTCTCCTCTCAGGCATGATTGAAGATATTTTTTAAAGAATTTGCCAAGGGCTTTTTCATTTACACCATGATTGATCACCGCATGACGGATAAAATTGATTTTGTAAATCAATACACCATCATAATCGAACAAAAAAGAATAACGGGAACGATTCATATAAATGAGGAATAGATAGTAGCTTTTTAATCAAAGTTGGCCTGTTTCTCCAACATCTGTAAGACAAGATAGCTGATTGAAAAGATTTGCCCAAATT
The DNA here is from genome assembly GCA_020438265.1 of Bacteroidota bacterium. Lineage (GTDB taxonomy): Bacteria > Bacteroidota > Bacteroidia > J057 > J057 > JAGQVA01. The sequence continues at coordinate 1,890 of JAGQVA010000116.1, read as the reverse complement.
GCAATTCTGTGGGGAAAGGATTTTATTCCCTTTTCCAGGCAATCGTTTTATCAGATAGAATTGTAAATTAGACCAAAACCCTCAAAAATTCTATCAAGGTGAAAAAGCTATTTCTACTCCCTCTGACTGGATTCCTATTCATTACCTCACTGGTAATCAGCCAGCCCACTTCTCCCTTACCCAGCATCCCAATCGGCTCAGATGCCTATTTGCAATGGGACAAAATCCCTAATATACGCGTTGGCATGCGCGCCTATATGCGAAGTACTTATGACCGAATGGGCAATAACCACACTGCCGATGCAAGTCATTATCTCTACCAGGAAAATGATACTTTTAATGTTACACTGGATGTCAAGAATCCGGGTGTTTTGTATTTCGTTCGTACCAATCACTTTCACGGGAGTCCCTGGCATTATGAAGTGGATGGAAAGGATTTTCTGGTTAAGGAAACTGCTACGGATGATCCTGTTGATGCGAAAAAAAGATATACAAATACAGAATTCCTCCCGAAAGAATTATTCCCCAATCCGCTTACCTGGACCTGGGCGATTACCAAAGGCGCAGACCTGATGTGGGTTCCCATTCCTTTTGAAGAATCAATGAGATTAGCGTATTCACGCACCCTTTATGGGACAGGATATTATATTTATCACCATTTCCCTTCAGGTGCAAACTATTTATCACAACCACTTACTTCGTGGAAACAAACCATTCCTGACCCAAAAGTGATAGACCTGATTCAGCGATCAGGTACGGATATCTCGCCCAATGGGCCCGGAGTTAAAATACACGAAACTACTTTTACTCTCAATCCCCGACAAAAACTGAATCTCCTCTCCTTATCGGGTTCTCAAAGTATCAGGGTTTTGGAATTTCGGATACCCAAAAATCAGGCCTATGACTTTGGTAAAAACCGATTAAAAATCACCTGGGATCACCGATGGCATGCCTCGGTAGATGTACCTTTGGATTTGTTTTATGGCGCAGGACATCTTTATAATCCTGAGAACAAAGAATACCTCGTAAAAGGTTTTCCATTTTCCATAAAATATGCTGAAGACTATGTTTACCTTTCCTGCTACTGGCCTATGCCTTTTTTTGAAAACGCAGAGATTCGGTTGATCGAACAAAGTGATAAGACTTTTGAGGATATCCAGCTTAAGGTCAAAACCATGCCTTTTAAAGGTTCTCCCAACCGGATTGGTTATTTTCACGCTACCTATAAGGATCATCCTAATCCCGTTGAAGGGAAAGATCTTACCTTTTTGGATACCCGACAAGTAGAAGGAGGCGGAGACTGGAGTGGAAATTTTGTGGGAATGAGCTGGATTTTTTCACATAATGGGGTGCTTAGCACCTTAGAAGGAGATCCCCGGTTCTTTTTTGATGATTCAAAAACGCCTCAGGCCTGGGGAACTGGTTCTGAAGAATGGGGTGGTGGCGGTGATTACTGGGGCGGATTGAATATGACGATTCCTTTTGCTGGTCATCCTGTTGGGAAGGAAAAGAAGAAAGCAGAAAATGAACTGGATCTGATTAATTCTGCTTATCGTTTTTTAATCGCCGACTATTTCCCCTTTGGAAAAAGAGCCGTCATCAACCTGGAACACGGGGGAATGAATGCAGCCAAAGAACATTATGAAGGTGTTGTTTACTGGTATGGAGCTCCTTTTTCGACACTCATTCTTACTGATGAACTAAATGTTTGTAATCCTGAAGATGCGCAAAATCATCATTATATTTCTCCGACAGCTGAAGCACCTTATGAATTAACCTCCCGTTATGAATTAGGTCCGGATACCGATTTTCAGTCAGATCATTCTGCAAAAGGAAATCAAAATAATAGCGCAAAACTTTACTTCCCCGCAGAAAGTGATTACACCCGAA
>JAGQVA010001178.1 GCA_020438265.1 Bacteroidota bacterium | reverse complement strand
CGTACTGAAAAATGATATCTCCAAAAGCGCCCCAGAGGCGGACCATTTCCTGAATTTCGGGAAATTCTGCTTTGGCAGCATCTCCCATAGAAAAGGGAATCATCGCATAATGGGTATTATGGTCAGGGTAAATGCGCTCCAGCGCCATGCGGTAAATCCGATCTTTCTTTTCATGGTGCTGGTCAAAGGAAAATTCATCCATCACATGCACAAGAATCAGGAGACAACAGGCAATACCAATGGCCAGACCAAAGATATTGATCAGGGAGTAAACCTTATTTCGCATCAGGTTTCTCAAGGCGACTTTTAATGCATTTAATAACATTTCTTCATTTTATTAAGGATGCCAATCATGGGTAAAAATGTAAGTTTAGAGTTCGGTTCTTTGGCTCCGTAGGAGCCTAACGTGGGTAGAAAATCAATGTTTTCTTGTTCTCCTCCCCCATTTTTTGCGCCGTAGCGGCGCAAAAAATGGGAAAAGAGGGGGAAAGACGTGTATTTCTACCCACGTTTGACCCTTAACAGGGTCCTTATTTGCCTATTATAATTAATGATTTTACTCATTCCTCAAAGCCTTCACCGGATTGGTATAAGCAGCTTTAATCGATTGATAACTCACCGCCAGAAAAGCCACCGCAAACGTGGTGACACAGGCAATCAGAAATACCCAAAGGGAAATTTGTATGCTAAAGGCAAATGTATCCAGCCATTGAGTCATTCCATACCAAACCAGTGGAATGGCGATCACATTGGCAATCAAAATCAGGCGAATATACTCCTGAGACAAAAGGAAAAATATTCCTCTTGTGGTCGATCCCAATACTTTGCGAATGCTGATTTCTTTGCTGCGCTGATTTGCGCTGAAGGCAGATAAACCCAGAAGTCCCAGACAGGCCACTAAAATTGCCAGAAAAGAGAAGAGGCCAAAAACCTTCCCAAAGCGAATTTCAGACTGATATTGTTTTTCGTAAAAGGCATCCAAAAAGGTGTAATTGAAAGGATTGCCGGAAAAAACACCCCGATACGTTTCATCCAAAAAGGCAATGGTTTCCTTGACATCATCAGTTTTGAGTTTAATGGAATAATAACTCCGCGCATTGGGTCGAAGGAGAAAAGCAATCGGATCGTGCAGTTTTTGCAAACCTTCCTGATGATAATCGGAAATCACCCCAATCACAGCCATCGTATCACCTCCCGTTACCACTTTTTGTGCAATGGCAGCTTCCGGATCGCTGAATCCCAGCATTTTCATGGCATTTTCAGTAATTACCAGCGCATCTTCGTCTGTGCCATATTCTCTTGAAAAACCTCTTCCTGCAAGGATTTTATGTTCATAAGAACTGATATAATCATAGTCTACACCGACTCGGTACATAATTCCGGAAGCTTCCGGAGGTGCACCAAGCTTGCGGGCTCCATTGGTCCAGTAGACCAGATTTCCGGGAATTTCCGTCGAAGCGGTAACACTTACCACATTCGGATCAGCCAGAATTTCCTGACGAAAGACATTAAATCCCTGACGATACAATGTATCATTACTCACCACGCCGGGACCATTAACTACCAGGGTTTTATCAATATTCATTCCCAGTTCCTGACTGCGCATATAGGTAATTTGCTGATACACGATAATCGTTCCGGCAATCAATGTGGCTGAAAGCAAAAACTGACCGAGAACCAACCCCTTCCTTAAAGAAGTACCTTTGAATGAGGTAGCTAACCTTCCCTTCAGCACAACAATGGGTTTATAGGAAGAAAGAACAAACGCGGGGTATAATCCTGATAAAAAGGCTCCGATAAAAAACAGCCCAATCAATACCAGCCAGGAGAATTCACTCGCCAGGATATTATAATCCAGATCCTTCCCCGCCAGGGTGTTAAAATACTTGTATGAAAGCTCGAAGATGACAACTGCAAGCAT
>JAGQVA010001177.1 GCA_020438265.1 Bacteroidota bacterium | reverse complement strand
CACAGAGGTACGGAGGCACAGAGAGTTATAAATATTACTATCTTCATGTCTCCGTGTTGAATATTCCAAGGGCTACTCCCCACTATACATCTTCCGCCAGCTCCCTGGCCCGCCAATATCAATCCCCAGCGTAAACTCATGTGTCCCTCCATACAGCAGCCCTGGCTCTGCATTGGGTGTCATAAAATCATAGCTGTAAGTAAACTGAAGATTCTTTGCGTGAACGCCAAACATCATGCTCATCAGCCAGTCTGTGCGGTAGGAAAGTCCTACAAATACTTTTTCTTCCAGCATCAAAAATCTTACATTTCCTTCAATCTGATAAGGCGTATTATGTACCTTTTTGATCATCACTGAAGGCTCAATGGAAAGCTGTGAGTAATCAAACCGATAACCAAAAAAGGCGAAGTAATGACGATAGAGGCGGCTGATCACACTCCGGGAATTAGCGCTGGATACTCCGGTGTAAAAATCGCTTTGAAGGATGTTGGGGGCTGAAAATCCGGCGAAAAACCGATCGTTGTACAGATACGCCCCAAAGGCCGCATCACCGATGACCATGCCCTGTGCAGCTTCCATAATTGCTGGATCAGAACGATCCTGAAAATAGGTGCTTTCCGCGCGGAAATGATACTGCAAAACTTTGCCTCCTAATCCGAAAGACAGCTTTGTTTGCCCACTGATACCGGGCTGCCCAATCGGAACGTGAAACGCATAACTCAACTGAAGACCGCTGCGCTGAGTCGGGCCCATAATATCGGTGAAAGCGAGAATGCCGCCTGCACTTTTTTCGTCCATCGCGCCTTGAAAACTGATTGTCGCGGTGGTAGGCGCTCCCGGGAAATTTCTCCACTGAGAGCGGTATCCCAGACGCAATTCCTGCATTTCCTGGCTTCCGGCCATCGCAGGGTTAATGGTATATCCGAGAATTTTATACTGAGTAAAAAGGGGTTCTTGTTGCGCAAAACCGGTAATCGAGAAAAGCAAGGTATACAAGAGTAAAAATTGTTTTTTCATTTCCTAGCGAATGATGGTGACGGTGCCTTTTAATTGTTTTTTTCCGGAAGATTGGGGAAGTTTAATCAGATAGAAATAAGTGCCGTCAGGCAGAGGGCGACCATTAGCCGTGCCGTTCCAGGAATTGTCGTAATTGGAAATGGCGAAGAGTTCCTGCCCCCAGCGGTTGAAAACCATTACTTCATTATTGGGATAAGAGGTAATACAGGGCAAATACCAGGTTTCGTTGATTCCGTCTCCATTTGGAGAAAAACCCGTGTGAACTTCTATACATTTGGTAGGATTTTCTACGGATTCTACTTTCGCCTGAAACTCGGTCTGGCAACCCAGGCTGTCGATAATCGAAACGGGGTAATTTCCCGCTTCCAAACCAGTCAATACATCCGTGCTATCTCCATTTCCCCAGTAAAACTGGTAAGGAGAATTTCCCCCTTCGATATTTAATTGAATCGTTCCTGTTTTTGCACCGTTATCAGGGGTAGTCATGGCCGAGATAATCATTGAATCAGCCTCTTTAACTACATATCGCTCTTTCTGTACACATTGGTTGGAATCAATAATCGTTACTTCATATTCTCCTCCTGTAAGCCCTACCAGTTCTGCTCCGGTATCACCTGTGCTCCAGGAACAAACATAAGGAGCTGCCCCTCCACTTACTGCCATGATAATCATTCCGTTTTGCATCCCGGGACAATCGTTATTAAAAACCGTAGCTTCAGTAACCAGCGGTTTTGGATCTGTAAGGGTGAAATTGGTCAATTCTTCGGCGCCATTGGCATCGGTAATCGTTGCCCGATAAACCCCTGCGGCAAGCCCGTCCAGTTTCGCCTGAGCCTGGCCATTATGATGCCAGCTATAGGTGTAAGGAGCTACCCCTCCGGTTGCCGACACTTCTAAGGAGCCA
>JAGQVA010001176.1 GCA_020438265.1 Bacteroidota bacterium | reverse complement strand
GTCCAAAGTTTCTATCTTTCGCTGTGATTGAATAGAAAGATTGAATTCCTGACTGAGGACAGGCAAGCTCTGAATCAGTGAATAATCATTGGGGTAAACATAATCCACCCGACTGAGCTGATAGGGGAGAAGTTCCACATAAGTAAGCTCAATCGCAAAAACCGAATCTCTGGGAATAAGCGTTTCCAGATCAAAATAGAAAGGATTATTCCCCAAATAATTTAAAAGCTCATTAGAAGGGCCATTCCCCGGCAAAGTAGTATCCTGAGGCTGAGCGGAAAAACTGGCCGTGTACCAGATACCATCCAGAAGCCAGCGGAGTTTGATTGCACTGGCTTCTTCGTGCAGGGGAAATGCATATTTAATCGTTGTATCAGTTAACTGATTATTTCTAAACCACTGCGTTGTGGTAGTCGTGGCTACCTGATTCTGGATTTGTACATCTATATTGCTTTCCAGCAAACTCATGTACACATTTTGCGATCCATCGACAATGGCGACTCCATTACCCTTCACAAAGGCCTGAGTCGCAATAAAAGCTATGAGAAAAATGAATAGATTTTTCATAATTGAGTCTGATTAAAGGTTATGGTAATCAGAATCAATATCGGGGATGCGCAAATTTTTAATATAGTTCAATAAATGCTATTTGTAGAAATAAAATGAGGTTAAAAAAGTGATAATTATCTAATAATTAGGATATTACCATCTTTATTCATAAATAAAATATAATGACTTATGTGAATAAATGGTAATTCTCCATCGGAAATTCTAGAAAAAAAACAGGTCATTTTCAAATACACACACCGTCCAATATCCATATATGAGATTTGTTATTATTTCAGACACCCATGGACTTCATCAGGAACTGGAACTTCCAGAAGGTGATATTCTTATCCATGCCGGAGATTTTTGCGGCCATTATGGGGAAATCGACGCATGGGATTTTTTGGAATGGTTTTCCGACCAGGACTTCCAACACAAAATATTCATCAGTGGAAATCACGACTTTATTGCGGCAGATTCTCCCGAAGAATTTGAAAGTAAAATTCCTCCGGGAATTATCTATTTAAACGACAGTGGTGTGGAAATCAATGGTTTGAATTTCTGGGGTTCACCCGTACAACCAGGATTGGTAGGTTGGGCATTTGGAAAAAGAAGAGGTGAAGAAATCAAAAAACATTGGGATATTATTCCTCCGGATGTGGATGTTTTGATTACACACACTCCCCCTTGTGGTATCCTTGACGAGTCTACTTCCTTTCAATCTTTGGGTTGTGAACAGCTTAGTGAGCGTATGTTTTTCCTTAGTCCTTTTGTGCATATTTTTGGCCATGTTCACGCTAGTTATGGATTGGAAAAGCATAATGGAATCGTCTATATCAATGGTTCTAATGTGGAAACCGACGGAGGGCTGGTGAATGAACCGATTGTATTTGATTTGGATAGGGAGGGGCGATTTAGCCTTATTGCCCCGGGTTAAAACCTCGGGGCAATGGTGGGAGCAAAATTGGGGAGTATTCCCACTATTGCTAATCTCTCTACACAACTTTCGAGCCCCGTATGAAAAGTCAAAATAAGGAATAAGGAATGACAAATGAAAAAGTAAACACGCTGATTTACAGAAAATTATCTTATCAGAGATGAGTTCCCTTTTTACCTCCTTATTCCTTATTAGCGATAGCGTTTATTTTGACTTATTTTTAAATGCTTGATAGTCAGTTAAATAAAAAAGATGTGTAGAGAGATTAGCCACTATTGTCCCGGGTTTCAACCTTTTGGCCCGGGTTTCAACCCGGGACAATAGAATTCAAAACAGGAACCTCTTTCCGGTACATCCATACCTGGATCGCACAACAAACAAAAGTAATCACCGCCATGGCAAACAAAGCGCCCCCATCACCCTGTACATTTATCCCAAGAA
>JAGQVA010001175.1 GCA_020438265.1 Bacteroidota bacterium | reverse complement strand
TCGGGATACTAAGATCTTTCGCGTAGCTCAAGATGACACATCCCTTTTATTTTGCACTTCGTGCAGCCAAAAAAAATCAAAAAGTTTTTTACATGTATTAATAGCCTTTTCCCTTACAATCCTCCTGGCAGCCTGCCACGAGGAAACCCCACCGCCGCCCAATCCTTTCGATTCGATTGATTATACCGTGCCAACCGTGGAGGTCCCACAGCCAGATTCCAATTCTTTGGTAGGCCTTCATACCTATATTTTCTCCCAGAGCTGTGCAGTCCCAGGCTGTCACGATGGCAGTTTTGAACCAGATTTCAGGACGGTTCAATCGACCTATTCGACTTTGGTGTATCAGCCGGTAATAAAAAACGATTTAGCAGGAAGTTATGAGTTTCGGGTAAAACCGGGAGATTATCAGGCTTCGTGGTTATACAATCGGGTTACCACGGATGACCAGACTCTGGGACGGATGCCTTTATATGACAATCCGCTGACCTCTGGACAGCTCAAAGCTCTGAGGGAATGGATTGAAGCAGGGGCTCCGGACATGTTTGGCAATCCTTCTGCCTATCCCAATACCCAGCCTGTATTTGCTGGAATGGTAGCTTTTATTGACTTTGGAGGATTGGATTACAGAGTAGATACGATTCGGGGGAATAATAATTTTAACCCATTCGGAACGCTCAAAAACCAGAAAATGACGATTTGGATGGCGATGAATGATGATAGTACGAATGTGAAGGATCTGACTGATACCAAAATTCTTTTTTCGTCAGATCCGGATGATTTTTCCAATGCGATAGAACTCGATGCTGTTTATAGTTCGTCTCCCAAAGTGATTCCCAATTGGTACGGGACAGGAAATGATGTGGTGTTTAACTGGAAGGTAGAATTACAAACGAATAACTTCCCCGCAGGAGAAATTACCTATTTCAGGTTTTATACCGATGACGGAAACCATAGCGAACTTTTTGAATTTCCTGCAAAACAAAATCCGCCTGAGTTCAAATTTTTTATGTCTTTTTATATTGTACCCTAATGAAATTATTAACCTGCATTTCCGGACTGGGATTGAGCGTATTTGTGTTGGTCGCCATGTCATGTACACATAAAGAGAAGATTGAGCCACCGTCTGTGATCCCTGAAATCAAACTCATCACCACTTCTCCCGGACAAGTAAAAGCTTTTGAGGATGAAATCAGATTTGTCATTGAATACACCGATGGAGATGGAGACCTCGGTACCAATGATGATAAGGTACGCAATGTATTCGTCAAGGATAATCGAGTGGACGTCATTCACGAATTCAGGCTCAAACAACTATCCCCCGATAACGCTACCATAGCCATTACAGGAACTTTTGAAATCAAATTACCCAATACAATCATTGTTGGTAGTTCCGCCCCGGAAACCGTTACCTTTTCTATTTCAGTCGTAGATCGCGCAGGCAATGAAAGTAATGAAGTAATCAGTCCGGAGATTACGGTAGTGGAATAATTCTTTAGTTATACCGAAGGTATCTCAAGGGGTGGTAATCGCCCCATGCGCGCTGGCCGGGAACCAAGAAGTGCTCATGAACACCCGAAATAGTAGAAATGTGAGTAAATTTGGTGAACCGGGGTGGAATTGCGGCGTTGGGCTTAAACGGCGAAGCCCTCATGAACACCCTGAAAAATAAAAGAGCTGTGAGTAAATTTTCCTGTTTTTTGCTCCACTTTTTACAAAAAAAGTGGAAAATGATTATAAAAGATATATGATAGGACAACTACTTATAAACTCCCTCGTGGCGGGCAGTATCTATGCCTTAATGGCCCTGGCCATGAGCATTATCTACAAAGCTTCCGAAATCCCCAATTTCAGTCAGGGGGAAATGGCGATGTTTTCGACTTATATCACTTTTGTGTTACTGGTTTCCTACGAATGGCCTTTTTACG
>JAGQVA010001174.1 GCA_020438265.1 Bacteroidota bacterium | reverse complement strand
CGAAATAAAAAACAGGAGCATCCGAGGCTGTCTGAAAAGCCTGACTAATCCATTCCAGAGCTTCTACAGCAGCATTTTCCCGGCGTTTTGAAAGATGCATGATATAACGGGCCTTGAGTGCATAAGCAGTGGCTTTCCAGCGAATTGGGTCTCCACCGAAGATAAGGTCATCTACTGCCGGGCCTCCAATCACAGGCTCTTTTTCAAAAGCGATAATCGCCTCGTCGAGCAAAGTCTGGATACTTCCGTAAACAGACTCCTGGGTGTCGTAGGGTGTTTTCAGGCTTGCCGTCCCTTTTAATGCCTGCGAAAAAGGCACATCTCCCCAATAGCTGGTAGCAATGCCAAGGTTAAAGGCCATCAGCACTTTACCAATACCTTCGTAATAGGGCTGGTCTTCTTCCTCCGCTTTTTGGATAATAATCGCACAATCCTTCATCGCTCCGGCATAAAGGCCTGTTTCCCAGAAATCCGTAAGGGTCTGTTCATCAATGAGATAGGTAGTATAACTCAACGGCTGAGCTTCCACACCTGTAAAATGCTGAACGATGGTGCCAGACACCCGCCCTCCAATAGACAAGATGTTACGGGCTGACTGGACAATGGCTGATGGCAAAATTTCATTTAAACTGGCATCTCCCAACCGGGTAGGATCCACGTTGAGATCACCAAAATCACAGCCTGGGAGGATTCCAAAAATGAAGAAAACAGATATATATATTAATTTTTTCATCTTACTGTCTTTTCTGAATAATCAGGATTCAAACGGGTAATTATCAAATCTTCCGTATCAAAAATTTAAGTTTATGTTAAACGAATAGGTTTTCGTGTTGGGAAGATTGAAGTAATCCCAGCCTGTATCATTGCTATCACCACGGAGATTCGTTTCAGGATCAACTCCGGTGTAATTCGTCCACAACCAGAGATTTCGCCCGCTGAAACCTACCGATGCACCTTCGACAAAGGCATTATCAAACCAGCTCTTTGGTAGAGTCCAGGAAAGTGTAACCTCTCTCAGTCTCACCCAGCTGCCGTCTTCGATATTTTCTTCAGCAAGCCCCAGAAAACCATTGCGTTTCCAGTAAATGCCTGTCGAACCGTTAGCAGGATTGGCAAAATCAACCGGAATGGTATTAGGTTCACCGCTTTCATTGACTCCCTCGAAAACATAACCTGTCACTTCCCTGTCCCGGCCACTATCATAACCTGTCCCAAGATTATTCATGACTCCCTTCGTTCCGTTCCAGATATCACCTCCCCTGCGGATATCAAGCAATGCTGACAGATACAAACCCTTGAGCGTAAATGAGTTTCGGATTCCCGCAATCCAGTCTGGATTTGGGTCGCCCACCTTGATTTGCTCAGTATTGATAAGCGGCCAGCCGTCAGATCCGATGGCCATCTCCCCCTGATCATTGCGTCTGTAAGCGGTACCAACCAGCACACCGTAAGGTTCTCCTTCGAGAATAAGGGAAGATACAGCAGACCATGTAACAAGACTTAGCTGGTCAATGCCTTCGGGTAACTCAGTTACTGTGTTTTCAAATTTGGTAAAATTCACATCTACGTCCCATCGGAAATTTTCTTTCTTTATGGGATTGAGGCCTACCATAAGCTCAATACCTTCGTTTACAATCTCTCCAGCATTGACCGGTGCTACAGTAAAACCTGATGCTGAAGATACTTCAGCCTCTACGATGAGGTTGGTAGTTGTTGCTTTGTAGTAGGTGAAGTCCACGTTGAACCGGCCCATGAAGAATTTCAAGTCAGTTCCTAATTCAATAGTGGTGGTTGTTTCTGCTTTCAGGTTGGCATTGCCAAGGGTGTTGGAACGCTCGAAGCTATTCACCCCAAAAGCGGGAAAATCATTGCCGGGAAGCAGGTTATCACCGTCAGCTACTGCCTGTGAATAATAGTTGGAAGTG
>JAGQVA010001173.1 GCA_020438265.1 Bacteroidota bacterium | reverse complement strand
GGTCTTTCAAAACGTTCTTTTAAAGCCTCAAAAAGACGATTTTGGAGTTGGGCAGGCACGCCAAGCGTTGCGCATATTTGCTCAAACATGTGACTTCCATAAACGGGACTCGCAATCATAATCAGTTTTTCCACCTCAACGGGATATTCAGAAAGGGTAAATGCGCTGGCATATCCCCCAAAAGAGTGTCCGATTACAGCATAAGGAATTCCAAACCGTAAAATGGCCTGGTAAATCGCCTGTTTGACCGCAATCAGATTCACCTCACTTCCCTCAGATTTTCCATGTGCAGGTGCGTCTAAAGCAATTACCTCAAAACCCGCATCCACCAAAGTCGGAATCATTTTGTAAAAATCAAGCGCATGTGCTTCCCAGCCGTGAACCAGAAATATTTTCCGATCAGATTTTCCCCAGCGATAGGCAGTCAGAGATAAAACAGGTGTAGGGATTTTATCAACACGCACTTTAAACCTCATTTCATCCCCCTGTTCAATCATTGTATGATGAGGTGGTTTAAACGATTTGCGTCGGGTGTGAAAAATCAATCTCCAAAGGACCTTTAGAGCTAATTCCGGTGCAAGGTTTCCCGCTAGCTTAAAAAATGCTTTAATGCTTCCAAGAATAAAAGGAGGAGGGCCGAAGGTAGATTGTGTCTGTTTCTGAGATTTCATCATTCTTTTGTAATTGTTAGTTGTTTCAAAAAAGACCAAATGGTCTATTTATATTCAAAAAAAATACCTTTGTTTTTCAGTTAATGGAAAGAAATTTTGAGCTATTACCGGTTACATCATAAAAAAAGACCAAATAGTCTATTTTTGGCAAAAAAAATTTACACTTTCATTCTCGTAATTTCCGCTTCCAGCATTTTTGCAGAGGCTACCATAGCTGAATTTGTCTTCCGCACTTTGGAAAGCAGAATTGCTCCTTCGATAACAGAAAAAAACATATCGGCAAACTCTGTAGCATTCACATCGGGCCTGAATTCGCCTCGTTTTATTCCATATTTGACCACCCTTATCAGATCCGTCAACATCTGGTTGATTACCAGGCTGACCTTATGCGTCAGCATCGGATTGGTGTCATCGACCTCAACGCCAAAGTTCATAATCGGGCAACCACCCTGGATTTCTTCACTGTAAATAAACGACTTATAAAAATTGATAATCGCTTTAATTTTTCCTTCTGCACTTTCCTCCGGAGCAATTACCTCCGAAAGTTTATCTACCATCCGCCTGGCCATATAATCATAAGCTGCCGCAACAATTTCGTCTTTCCCTTTAAAATGACCGTAAATTCCCCCCTTCTTCAATCCCGTAGCATTCATAATATCCTCAATCGTGGTACCAGCAATGCCCTTTCGATTCAGCACTGGCGCAGATTTCCGAATAATATGTAGCCTGGTCTTTTCCTTTTTAGTCATAATTCAAAAATAGACCAAATGGTTTATTTTTGCAAATTTCCCTGAGATAATTTTTAGAAATACCTTAAAAGGTTCTCAAATCATCAATTTATCCACTATATTGAAAATTGCTATTGTTGATCTAACACACATATCTAATCGAATGAATAACTTTAACGCTTGTTCCCTCAAATTGTGGGGAATTACTCTATTCTATCTCGTTTTTTCCGCTGCCATCTTCGCGCAAAAAGCAGAATATCGCTTTATTATTTCCCCGGAAAAACCTGTCTTAAGCGTAGGAGATACACTCTCCTTATCAGTAAAAGTCATTGATAGCGAAGGAAAAGAAGTGGATCAAACCAACATGCGGTTCTTCTCCAGGGACTCAAAAATTGTGGCCATTGATCGGAGCCAACCCATCCTCTATGGACTAGGAGGAGGAACTGCTACCATCATTATGATCAGAGCAGATACTGCCGGAAACAGCGCCAGATACAACCTGGTAGTAAAAGTAGATTTTCCGGAGCCTC
>JAGQVA010001172.1 GCA_020438265.1 Bacteroidota bacterium | reverse complement strand
AAACCACTATTCCTGCTATTAGACGAAAAAAATACCGGAATTCATTTTCAAAACACCATTACTCCCAATCAAGACTATAACCTCCTCGACTTCGAATATCTCTATAATGGTGGCGGCGTAGGTGTTGGAGATTTCGACAAAAACGGCCTTCCTGACCTGGTTTTTACAGGTAACATGGTGATTAGCCAGATTTACCTGAATAAAGGAAATTTACAATTTGAAGATATAACCAAACAGTCTGGGTTTGATACTCAGGGCAAATGGTGTACGGGAGTTTCCATCATTGATATCAATAATGATGGATATGACGATATCTACCTTTGTGTCGGGGGGGCTGGGAAAAAGAGCGAATTCCCCAATTTATTATTTATCAATCAGGGAGATCTGACCTTCGTGGAATCTGCCGCTGCCTATGGTCTGGACGACCCAAACGAATCCAATCAGGCGATGTTTTTTGACTATGACATGGATGGCGATCTGGATATGTACCTGCTTAATGGAGGAGGATTTGAAAAATCGGCGGTAACAATCCGACCTATCCTTAAAAACGGGACTGGAAGAAACACTGACAAATTGTATCGAAATGATTTTGATAGCGCATCAGGACATCCTGTATTTGTGGATGTGTCTCTCGAAGCAGGTATTGCGATTGAAGGATTTGGATTAGGGGTTGGGATGATAGATGCCAATCATGATGGCTGGCCTGATATTTATGTTTCCAACGATTATTTATCCAGAGATTTATTATACATCAATCAGCAGAATGGCACTTTCCGGGAAGCTGCAGAACAATATCTCAATCACATGAGCCATTTTTCCATGGGAAATGATGTCGGAGATATGAATAATGATGGGCAGTTAGATCTCATCACTTTGGACATGTTGCCGGAAAGTCATTACCGAAGAAAAATGATGTTTGGGCCGAGCCAGAGAGACCGGTTTTATCAGGCACAAAGGTACGGATACGGACAGCAGTATATGCGCAATATGCTGCATGTAGCCAATAACGATGAAGGATTCAGGGAAATTGGCCAGTTGGCAGGAATTGACCGTACCGACTGGAGCTGGGCACCTTTAATTGCTGATTTTGACCACGATGGCTTTCAGGATGTATATATCACCAATGGCTACGGAAAAGATATTACCGACCTGGATTTTGTGAAATTTCGGAAAGATGCCATCAAACCTTTTGTTGATCCGGACGAAATCCAGAAAATCTTACTGAATAGTCTCGATGACCTTCCCGCCATTGTTTTGCCCAATTATGCTTATAAAAATAAAGGCGATTATACGTTTGAAAATACTGTTGAATCATGGGGATTTTCGCAGCCGTCTATCTCTAATGGGGCTGTGTATGCAGACCTCGATCTGGATGGAGATCTGGAAATTATCACCAATAATATTGACCGCCCAGCCTTTATCTATAAAAACACAACCCGTGAAAGGGATTCGTCTCACTTCCTACAGGTAAAACTCATGGGAGGAAAGATGAATCGGTCTGGAATAGGATCTGTTGTCAGTGTTTATAGGGGTACAGAAAAACGGGTCAGATATCAGCAACCGGTAAAAGGATTTCAAAGCTCGGTTACAGATATTCTCCATTTTGGACTGGGAGAAAATACCATGATTGATAGTTTATCTGTAATCTGGCCCGACGGGAAAAGGAATGTCATGTTTGAAATCCCTGCCAACCAGTTAATAACCATCAATTATAATCAGGCAAATTTATTCAAACCTGCGGAAAAAGGCCCTTATACAAGCCTTTTAACAAAAAGTACGATCTTAACACATCAGCATAAGGAAACCATTCTCACAGACGATTTCAAAAATCAACCTCTCCTGATTCATGGGCTCTCACAACAAGGCCCTGGTATGGCAGTTGGAGATGTCAATCACGATAATCTTGATGATATATTTATCGGAGGAGCGTA
>JAGQVA010001171.1 GCA_020438265.1 Bacteroidota bacterium | reverse complement strand
TATACACTGGATGGCTCATTCCTGGGGAGGAATTCAAATGCTTTGTTTTCTGGCCAGATTTCCGGAAACACCGATAAGTTCCATGGTGTTTTTTAGTGCAGTCAGACTCAAACGTGTCAAAAACCTGGCGCGCTTCCTCAATATTAATTTAGGTTATAATATTTTCCTGAGAATTGTAACCAATATCATGGGTTATTTCCCCGCCAAATCGCTCAAAGTAGGCAGTGAAAACGAATCCTTCCAACAATTTGAGCAAACCAGGGTTTGGATTATGAAACGTCCCTGGAAAAGCCCTCGTGATGAGTTTGATTATGCAACCCAAATTCCGGAAACTCGGTTTCCTCCGACGCTTTACCTTGCGGGTGCTGGCGATGTATTTATGGGGCATCCAGACGATGTAAAAATAACCATGCAGGAAGTTGGACAAAGTGAAGCGAATTTCTGGATTTTAGGTAAAAAAAATGGCTTTTCCAGAGATTATGGACATAATGATAGTTTGTTTCATAAGAATGCCGTAAATGATCATTTTCCAAAAATTCTGGAATGGTTAATTAAGATAGATTCTTAACAAAAAGAGTTGTATTTTTGCGATAAATTTAGCATTCAATGCGATTTATTAAAGAAAACGTATACCAATAATATATTTTTATCCTATGGTTTTTGATTTAGATATGATAAAAAAGGCCTATGAGCAGCTTCCTTCCAAAATTGAGGCTGCTCGTTCTGTTTTAGGACGGCCACTGACCCTTACTGAAAAGATATTATATTCTCACCTCCACCCTGATGTGAAACTGGAAGACTTTCCCCGTGGTAAAGCCTATGTAGACTTTGCTCCGGACAGAGTTGCCATGCAGGACGCTACCGCTCAGATGGCCCTGCTTCAGTTTATGATGGCTGGAAAAAACAAGGTTTCCGTTCCTTCGACGGTTCACTGTGATCACCTGATTCAGGCGAAAGTTGGAGCTGATGAGGATTTAAATACTGCAATTGATACCAATAAAGAGGTATATGACTTTCTGGCTGCCGTTTCTAATAAATATGGAATTGGTTTCTGGAAACCCGGAGCAGGAATTATTCACCAGGTTGTACTGGAAAATTACGCTTTCCCCGGTGGAATGATGATCGGTACAGACTCCCACACACCAAATGCCGGTGGTTTGGGAATGGTTGCCATTGGAGTTGGTGGTGCTGATGCTGTGGACGTAATGGCTGGAATGGCGTGGGAACTCAAAATGCCTAAACTGATTGGGGTTCACTTAACCGGAAAACTCAATGGATGGACTTCTCCTAAAGATGTTATCCTGAAAGTAGCCGGAATCCTGACTGTAAAAGGTGGAACAGGAGCTATTGTCGAATATTTTGGTGAAGGAGCCAGAAATATGTCTTGTACCGGAAAAGGAACCATTTGTAATATGGGTGCTGAAATTGGTGCAACCACTTCTACTTTCGGTTATGATGAGTCTATGGCTCGTTACCTGCGTTCTACCGATCGTGCAGAACTGGCTGAATTGGCAGATACAGTAGCAGAACACTTAACCGGAGATGCGGAAGTATACGCCAATCCTGGAAAATATTTTGATCAGGTTATTGAAATCAACCTGAGTGAATTAGAGCCTCATATCAATGGGCCATTTTCACCAGACCGTGCATGGCCACTTTCCGAATTTGCAGATGCTGTTGCAGATAATAACTTCCCTCAGACTCTGGAAGTAGGACTGATAGGTTCTTGTACCAACTCCTCTTACGAAGACCTTGATCGCGCGGCTTCTGTGGCCAAGCAGGCTGTTGCCAAAAACCTCAAGGCTAAAGCTGAATTTACCATTACTCCAGGTTCAGAGCAGGTTCGTTTTACCGTAGAAAGAGACGGCCAGCTTCAGGCTTTTGAAAATCTGGGTGGGGTAGTTCTGGCGAATGCTTGTGGACCATGTATCG
>JAGQVA010001170.1 GCA_020438265.1 Bacteroidota bacterium | reverse complement strand
AAAAGTAACCTGCCCGGTACTGGCGATCAATGGGAGCGAAGACGTACAGGTTTCTCCCCGGAATCTACCTCTGATTGCTAATGCATTGGCGGAAGGTGGAAATGAACAGGTTACAATCAAAGAATTTTCGGGGATGAATCATTTGTTTCAAACATGTAAAACCTGTAGTATGAGTGAATATGACAATATCGAACAAACCATTACTCCGGAAGTAATGGAAGAAATATCTGATTGGATATGGGAAACGATACGGTAATTCTCTATCGTCAGAAGCCTCAGAATCTTCCTTCGACCCAGGTTAATATGAGCAATGATTTTTATACATCCTCGATTTTACCCTATGCGCCGATTATCATCAAAATCTGTCGGGCCTATACGCATACAGAAGAGGATTTTAAGGATTATTATCAGGAGGTTTGTCTGCAAATCTGGAGAAGTCATGAGAATTTTCGAGGCCAATCGGAATGGTCAACCTGGATCTACCGGTTGACGCTAAACGTGTGTATGACTTTGTTTAAAAAGGAAAAAAGGAGCCAGAAACATTTTGTATCGGATGTAGATCGAATTGAAGGTTCTACCGAAAACAGAGCTTTTGCCAATGAATCGCTGAATCTGCTTTATTCCGCCATCAGGAAACTCTCTGAAGTAGATCGTGGGGTTATTCTCCTGTATCTGGAAGAAAAATCTTATCGTGAAATCGCTGAAATTACAGGTACGAATGAAAATAATATCGGTGTGCGCATTAATCGAATTAAAGAACGCTTAAAAAAAATACTCGATGGAAAAATCAATTGAATCAATCTGGAAAGAGGGGTTTATCGAGGATAATGCCCTTATTGCACCTAAACTCAATGATCTATACAACCAAAAGTCCCGGCATCTGATCGACAAAATGATGCGGATGTTCAGGATTAATTTCTACTATATTATTGGACTGGCTGCCTTTCTTTTTCTCATTTCCACACTGGGAGGCGTTTTATGGGCGGGAGTAATATTGGCTGTGATTTTTATTCCTTTGATTACCAATAGCCGTAAGCAAATGCTAAAGCTGGAAGAAATTGATAAAGGGGATACCAGTTATGAATATCTGAAATCTTTTGATAACTGGTTAAAGAATTCTACTGCGGTTTTCACCCGGATTTACCAGTTTGTCTACCCCATTTTCTTTTTGACAATCATCATGGCTTATTGGTATTCGATTCCAGGGCAGACTGTTATAAGTAAAGTGATAGAGGATGATCCTGGTGCTATTCAAATGTGGAATGGATTACCGGTATGGTGGACATTGGGGGCAATAATCATTGCAGTCATCTCCAGCATCTTTGCCAAAAAACTATATCGTCTGGATAAAGGTATCGTTTATGGCCGCGTAATCAGCAAACTGGAAGAGATGATTGCGGAGATGGAGGAATTGAGGAAATAAAAAGTAAGTAGTGTTGCAAGCTATTGTATAAAAAGCATAGGGTAAATATTGAAGGTGTCTCATATTTATAGCCTATGGAAGATCTCTCCCGGCGGTCGAGATGCCCCGCCATAGGCGGGAATAGCGACTTTATCGTTCCGACAAAAGGATTTATTCACCGTAGGTGGGCATCTCGACCATCGGGAGAGATCTTCATCAAAGCTTTAAAATAAGGTTTTTATATAGGAATTTGCTTCATTATCAGTGCGATGTATGAAACCGGATTTTACTGGAATTTGTAACTAACCATAGCAACACTCTGTTGATGTATTCCGCCAATGAGCACAAATTTGGGCAAATTGATGAGACAATTGTATTTCCTTTGGGCGAATTTGGTACTTTTGATACCAAAAGGATTGATGAGACGTATCAGGCAGCCAAATCTTTCCTTGATAAAGAATTAACCCTCAATTCAGTTAAAGCGCTTACAGGATGAAAAAAAGAATGGATCAACAAACAGCGGGTGGACGAG
>JAGQVA010001169.1 GCA_020438265.1 Bacteroidota bacterium | reverse complement strand
AGTAATGCTTGAAATGGCGAAAACGACCATGATGATAAAAGATCAGCAAAGTCAGGATTTCGCTCATCTCCAAGGAGCGAGCTCGGCGGCGTTTATCTCCAGGAGCCGAAAGCAGATGCTGTTCAAAAACTGGCATAAATTCCTGGCAAAAATCATCCACACTACAGAAAATTTCTATTAACTTGTCTTCACTCATGAGCTTTGAAGGGTTATTTGGTTTGTCGTTATTCTAAAATAACTCTTTAAGCTCATTTTTCCCCTATTTTTGCAAGACCTTATCCAAAACTCACGTTATTTAGATTCTTCGCGTAGCTCAGAATGACAATCAAAGATTGTAAAAAAACTTTTTATACAATTTGCTGATTGAAAAGCTAAGTTAAATTTATGAGTGCAATTGTAGCGATCGTCGGAAGACCTAATGTAGGCAAATCAACCCTCTTCAATCGATTGATTGAGGAAAGAAGGGCGATTGTCGATGATCAGAGTGGAGTAACGCGGGACCGCAACTACGGAAAGGTTACCTGGACCGGACGGGAATTTTCTATTATCGATACCGGAGGGTATGTCCCTGAATCTGATGATGTGTTTGAAACTGCCATCCGTGAGCAGGTTCATATTGCTATGGAGGAGGCGGATGTTCTGATTTTTATGGTGGATGTTACTTCGGGAATTACCCCTTTGGATGAGGCTTTCGCCAATATGGTTAGGCAAAATGAACGCAAAGTCATCACGGTTGTCAACAAAGTGGATAGTACAAGCCGTGTCAATGATGCTTTTGAATTTTATCAGTTGGGCCTGGGAGATCTTTTTTCGGTTTCGTCGATCAATGGTTCCGGGACAGGAGAACTTCTCGACGCGATTGTAGAAGCGTTGCCTGATACCGAACCCCAGGAAGAAGAGGACGGAATTCCGCGTTTTGCCGTTTTGGGACGTCCCAACGTGGGAAAATCGAGCCTGATTAACGCGCTGATTGGACGGGATGTCAATATCGTAACACCCATCTCTGGTACTACCCGCGATAGTACGGATACACGCTTTCGGGCTTTTGATCAGGATCTGATTCTCGTAGATACTGCGGGTTTGAGGAAAAAAGCAAAAGTGGAGGAGAACGTTGAATTTTATTCTACCCTCAGAACCATTCGTGCAATTGAAAACTGTGATGTGGGAATTTTGCTCATTGATGCAACAATGGGATTAGAGGCTCAGGATCTGGCGGTGTTAGGGCTTATTCAAAAAAACCGAAAAGGAATTGTGATCCTGGTGAATAAGTGGGATCTCATGGAAAAAAGTACGAATACTGCCCGTGATTTTGAGAAAGCGATTAAGGAGAAAATAGCTCCTTTTAATGATGTGCCGATTGTTTTTGGTTCTGCATTAACCAAACAAAGGTTACTCAAAACCCTGGAAGCAGCCAGACAGGTGTATGAGAATAAAACCAAAAAAGTTTCCACGAGCGAACTAAACGAGGTTATGCTTGCGGCTATTGCCAGGCATCATCCTCCGGCAACAAGAGGACGGATTATCAATATCAAATACGTAACCCAGATTCCAGCCAGTGTGCCTACGTTTTTGTTTTTCACCAATCATCCCAAACATATTCAGGAGTCTTATAAAAGATATCTGGAGAATCAACTGCGGAAGGCGTTTGATTTTTCGGGTGTGCCTTTGAATTTGTTTTTCAGGAAGAAATAGGAGGGAGATTTTTCCACGGATAATTATTTATTAGTGGAAAAAAGTGTGGTCCGAAATAGGGATTTTTCCACCAATCTTTATATATCCGTGGAAAAA
This sequence comes from Bacteroidota bacterium, assembly GCA_020438265.1. Taxonomy (GTDB): domain Bacteria; phylum Bacteroidota; class Bacteroidia; order J057; family J057; genus JAGQVA01. Next base: position 148 of record JAGQVA010001169.1, on the reverse strand, counting down.
TCCTTATATTGAGACTTAATTTTGATGAACTTCCCTGGATGGCGACCCACAAATCGGGCTTTCTCAAAGGATTTAGTTATTTCTGGAATAGCTGGGCTGTCAAACAAAATATCGTAGTGGTAATTTGTGGCTCTGCAGCTTCCTGGAT
>JAGQVA010000115.1 GCA_020438265.1 Bacteroidota bacterium | reverse complement strand
CATTCTACCAAAGTACCTCTTTCCAGGATACCGAGGGCTTTATAAATTTTGCCGATGATACGGGCGACAGTTGTTTTTCCTGTACCTGGATTACCTGTGAAAATGGTATGGAGGGAGAATTTGTTTAAAACGTCTTTGCCGACCTCTTTGTAAAAACGCACGAGTTTGACCAGTTCAATGACTTCGACTTTTACAGAATCCAGTCCAATCAGCGAATTTAAATCATCGAGTGCTTCTCTGAGTAATTCCTCATCAATGGGAATTCTGGCTTTTTTACGAGTGGAAGCTTCAAAGATTTCCTGTACGTCTTCCAATTGAATAACTGAAAGATCTTCCTTGGTGAGGTCTTCTTTATTTTCCGCCCGCATAACCCGCAGGCCCATATTCATTTTAGCTTCATTCACCAGAGAGAGTGCATAACGAGCGTTGCCAAAGGTACGATCGCGATCTCTGTAAGCATCTGTGAGTTTTTTGGAGAAATAGGTCATCGCATCAGGCGAAAGACTGACATAACTCTTTTCGGCCCAGTGCAGCGTAATCAATTCCAGTTCCTGAGGTGTGTAGTCCGGGAAATCAAACCGCATTTGGAACCTGGACTTTAGTCCTGGATTGGAACTGAGGAAAATTTCCATTTCCTTGGGATAACCGGCAACTACAATAGCCATATCTCCTTTTCCGCTGGACATTTCCTTAACCAGAAGCTCAATGACTTCCCGTCCATAATCTTTGGAATCATCTCCTCCTCTGGAAAGCGCATAGGCTTCATCAATAAAAAGAATGCCTCCCCGGGCTTTTTCTATAGCAGCCTTGACCTTTGGAGCTGTTTGTCCGATATATTCTCCAATAATATCGGCCCGATCTACTTCATGAATATGCCCACGACTTAAAAAGCCCAGTTTTTTATAGATTTTTCCCAGCATACGGGCTACGGTAGTTTTTCCCGTACCAGGATTACCTGTGAATACAACGTGAAGATTTTGGGGTTGAGCGTCCTCAAATCCTTTCTCTTTCCTCAGATTCAGGAAGTTGAGGTACTGTGAATATTCCCTGATTCTTTGTTTGATACTTTCCAGTCCAATCAGGCTGTCTAGGTCAGTAAGAACCTCTTCCAGCGATTGGCTGTCAAGATCTGCGGGTGAAGGAATACCCACCATATTTGCGCCACTGTCATCCGGTTTTAATACATTCGTTTCCCCTTCGATATTTTCTGTTCCCACAGTAAAAGGAACAATCCCGATCAGAGTATCCATAAAGACAATTTCGACCGTGTAATTATCCGGAAACCAGGTTCCTTTATGATCAGACCCCCATCCAGAAGTGATAATAAAGGAATTCTGGGATTGGGACACACTTTTCAATTCTATGGTTCGGCCTTTTAACTGTCTGGCATCATTATAGAAATTGAAAATCAACTCTGCCATCCATGCTTTATTCAGCTTATTGGTTGCTTTAAACTCTATCCAGATAAACCGGGTTTCTTTCCCATTAAATTCTGCCAGGTATTGAGGATCTGTTTTATTCCCCTCCACTTTGCTCCCTTCATACAGCCTGACTTGTTCAATATCAATATAGGGGTTAACATCACTGGTTACCTTTCCTGCCTCATATACATAAAAGCGTTGGGTACCAATTTTTACATCATCAATATATGCTTCCCAGTAATAGCTCCCTTCAGTCCAGAATTTTCCTGGTTTATCATTTCCCCATCCTTCCCTGACATAAACAATGTTTTGATCCTTGGTAATGGTTTTGGGTGCACTGATATCACAAAGCTCCCGGGGCTTTTTTCGTTTATCTTCGGGTTGGAAAAAAGCCTTCAGGTTGATTTGGGCGTTCCAGTCTTCCTCATCAAAGAGCTTATTAAAAAAAGCAAATTCAGCATAAATATAGGTAGTCTCACTCCGATCAAATACCTGGCGGTATTTTTTCTTACTATCTGCAAGCCATTCTGTAGAGGCGTAGGTTTTAAGCGAATTAAATTTGTGCTTTACAAAATCCGATGGTTTTTGATGGGCCATAAATTTACAACTTCATATTTTGGTTTAGAATCCCACTTATAATAGTACGTTCAAACACGTTCAATTGGTATCGCACTAAATTGCTATTTATATATGACTAAAACAATGGTTTTTGTCTGAATCGTAACTTAAACGGGAATAAGCTGGCAATCTGGAAAATGAGCAGATATATGTGAACCCTTACCTTCATTAAATAAACAATCTCAGCATATTTTTCAGGTTTTTTGGTAAAATTCCTATCTGATGAAACCCGAAAGCGACAAATCCGGGGAAAATCTTTCTGCTTTGGTATTATGGAACGAATTTTGGTTGTTCAAATGTGATTCTATTCTGAAAAGTGGCTAGCCCTATTTACATGCAGAATAGTTTGGGGAAATAGACAGGGATGGATTTTTTGTATAAAGGATCTTTTGCCGAAATCCAACTCTGTAGAACCTGAAATACCATCAAACACCAGATAACTTACACCGATTAACGTCGGTGAATGATGGGTAACTTTTATCATGTATTTCGGACTCTTACTCGCTCCGCCGTGTGGGTAATCAGGATGGAATGCAGAACATATTTAAGATAAATTAATCAGGTGATATGAAAACGCGCTTTACGCCTAATAATCCAAGATTGCTCCAATTATTTGACAAACATGCAAAAGCCTACATGAGGCAAGAGGAGCCTTCTGATACTTACACGTATCAAGTCAAACGTCTCCTGCTCAAACAACTAAAAGATGAAGCCCCTGGGATCGAGGTGGTAGCAGACTACCTTTCTATGAGTGTCAGAAGCCTTCAGATGAAACTCAAGGAAGAAGGTACCAGCTACCAAAAACTACTTAATTCCGTAAGAAAGGAACTCGCAATCGCATACCTTCGTGAGCCTAAGGTCAGCAAAGGTGAAATTGCCCATGTATTGGGATTCTCTGAAATCAGTGTTTTTTCACGAACTTTTAAAAAGTGGACTGGTAAAAGTCCTTCTGAATACCAGGCTGCGATGATAAGATATTGATAGTGGTTTAACATTTTTGTGTAAAATCGCAGGGGTGAAAATGCCTGCGATTTTGCTTTTATGGTATTTGATTAAAACGGAATCGTTCTTTTTCTTCATAAATCGAGTTTGACATTTTACGATTCCGTCATATATGCGGTGGGAAACAGACGTTTGAGCCGTCGATCGACATCGCTGATGGTAACTCTCCCATCTTTGTTTTCGTCCAGTCCAGAGTTTTGCTGATAGGAAACGCTGGGTTTGGCGTACAGGGTATAACAGTAATCCTGGCCGATTGCTTTAGGAAAGAGAATGGCCAGATAAAGATCTGTAAGACTGCTAAACTGGCCATAACGACTTCTGACCGTCTCCAGGTACAGGTAGACGTATTCCAGTTGTTGGTTGGCACTCATTCTTTTCAAGCGCTCTACGGAAACGTCCATTTCCATTGCAGTTGCTGGCATAAACTGAATCAGCCCAACTGCTCCGCTTCCTTTGTAATTGAGTACTGAAGGGTCAAATTTTGATTCTGCATACATCACAGCCATCAACCATTCCGGGGCAATCTCCAGCATTCTGGCGATGTCCTTTACTTTTCTCTCAAAAAGATCTGGTTCCTCAATATACATCCCTGCCTTATCAATCAGATAAAGAGAAGATGTTTGGTTTACAGGTACCGGAATGTCTTCTCCTTCAATGGGAAATTCCCGCCCAGCCAGCCAATGGGTAAACATATTACTGGCTACGATAATAACCATTACCAAAGCGATTCTCCTGAACGTCCCGGGCAAGTTTTCGGGTAGAGGTAACATCAGATATTTCTTCCCTCTTTCAACAGGTGGATAGGGCCTCATTCTACTCATCTTAGTCCGATTATGCTATAAAAATTGGTCATTTAATAAAATATGCGTTCGTTTCAAGTAAAAATACTAATAATTTTAGTAATTACAAGTATCATGCCTAAAATAATTAGATAAAAAATCAGCCTGGCTACAAAAAGCAACCAGGCTGTTATTAAAAATGGTCTCGGGGACGGGGTTATGGGATATAGCTTTTGGCTGTAGGGCTTGAGCTATATATGTAAAAATACGGTTTTGTAAAGCAAGGAACAAGCCTTGTTAATAGCTTTTAGCTGTTGGCCTTTGGTTATTGGCAGCCTGTCCGGGTCTGCTAAAAGCTAAAAGCCAATGGCCAATAGCCTATTCCATATCCTCCGCTAATATTTCGGCCAAATCAAGGACTTTTACCTCTTCTTCTTTTTCAAAATGTTTTACTCCATCGGCCATCATTGTCATGCAAAATGGACAAGCCACGGCAATGGTCTGAGCTCCGGTTCCGAGTGCTTCCTCTGTGCGTTCGACATTAATCTCCCGATTGCCTTTTTCGGCTTCCTTAAACATCTGCGCACCACCGGCTCCACAGCACAATCCTTTTGTGCGACATCTTTTCATTTCGGTGAGATCAGCATCGAGGGCTTCCAGCACTTGTCGGGGCGCTTCGTATATGCCATTGGCTCTGCCGATATAGCAGGAGTCGTGGTAGGTAATCTTTTTCCCTTTAAAACTTCCTCCTTCTTTCATCTTAATCCGCCCTTCATGAATGAGGCTTTGAAGAAAAGTGGAATGATGAATCACTTCATAATCTCCGCCCAAAGCAGGATATTCATTCTTCAACGTATTAAAACAATGAGGACAGGCAGTAATGATTTTTTTGACCTCATACATATTCATTACCTCAATATTCTGCATTGCCTGCATCTGGAATAAAAATTCGTTTCCCGCTCTTTTGGCAGGATCTCCATTACAGGTTTCTTCCGGTCCCAATACAGCAAAATCAATTTCCATCTGAATGAGAATTTTGGCAAAAGCTCTTGTTACCCGTTGATATCTGGCATCATAAGAGCCTGCGCATCCAACCCAGAAGAGATATTCCGGTGTTTTGCCTTCAGCAGCCTTGTCGGCCATGGTGGGAATATTCATAATGATCTATAAGTTTTTTCTTTTTTCAAGTAATGTGAATCAAGTATAAAAATGGTGGTTTAGAGGCCGTTAGGTCTAATGTAGGTAGAAATGCGATTTTCCCTCTTTTCTCCCCGGATTCTGCGCCGCAACGGCGCAGAATCCGGGGAAAGGTATTTAAAGGCCTCGCATTTCTACCTACATTTTGTACCTACGGCACAAAATATCTGGCTTCAACCCATTTGCTCGTATATCATCTCCTACTCCTCACTTGCCCAATTAAACCGATCCGAAGCCGGAAATGCCCACGGCGCTCCATTATTCTCAATATTCATCGACATACTGCCCCATTCTTCCGGCATTCTCGATTCTTCCATAACCAGGAATCGTCTTAATTCAATAATGGGAGTTACAGGATTGATATTGACTGGACAGGCTTCTACACAGGCATTGCAGGTCGTACAGGCTCTTAATTCTTCCTCGGAAACATAATGGCCAAGCAGGGTATGCCCTGCGGCTTCTTGTGCTTCTATATTTCCTTCAGCAGCGGTAATTACCCCTGAATCATCAGGTTGAAGCTGGTATTTTTGAATTTCTTCCAGACGATCCCTGACATCCATGATGATTTTTCGTGGCGAAAGTTTTTTCCCAGTAAGATTCGCAGGACAAACTGAAGTACATCGCCCGCATTCAGTGCAAGTATAAGCATCCATCAGGGCTTTCCAACTCAAATCCGTTACATCTTTGGCTCCAAATCTGTGAGGCGCATTTGCATCTTCTTTCGGAGTATAATCAGGGTCCATAATGGCCTTGATTTCTTCCTGTATATTCTCTGGAGAAGAAAATTGTCCCGCAGGTTTAAGATCTGAATAAAAAGTGTTGGGGAAAGCCATAATGATATGGAAGTGTTTGGAAATAGGCAGGTAAACCAAAAAACCAAATACCACACAGATATGTCCCCACCAGCCAATTCGCTCCAGCAAATGAAGGGTCGATTCGCTTTCAATACCTCCAAACAAAGCTGGTCCGAGCCAACTGCTTACCGCAAATCCAAAGCTTCCACTTCCCATAGCACCGGCTGCATGCGTTTCTCCCATTCGATAAAGAACCTCATCGCTTCCATTCATCGTGAAAATGAAGACCAGCAAAAGGATTTCCAGATAGAGGATGATATTACCGTCCAGTTTTGGCCATCCATTCATTTCATCTTTATGGAAACGGGGAATCTTCAGGAGATTTCTTCGAGCCAGAAAGACCAGCGTAGCGACGAAGGCTAACACAGAAAGAATCTCGATAAACGAGATTAGAAAAGTATAAAACCCTCCCAAAAGAGGATAAAAAATCCGGTGAGATCCGGCAATTCCATCGACGAAAATTTCGATTAACTCGATTTGAGTAATCACAAAAGCCACATAAATAAACAGGTGCATTGTAGCTGGCAGGAGTCGTTTGAACATTTTTTGCTGTCCAAAGGCTACGAGGAGCATCTTCTGTATCCTTTCGTTTTTTCGGTCAGATCGATCTTCAGGCCTGCCAAGACTAATGTTTTTGCGAATGGCCATCACCTGTCGCCCAAAAACGTAGAATGCAGCGATCGTGAGTAGTAAAAAGATGATTTGGCTAATCATAATGCAATTCTTTGATAGAATGTGAATGATAGAATATAGTTATCATTGCACAATTCCACAAGATAGTATGCAAGCATACTAATTTGCAAGAAAAATCTGAAATTTGGGTATTAGTTGTTTGCCTTTGGCAATTGGCTGTTAGCAAAACGCCAATAGCCAAAGGCTAATAGCCAAAAACTAATCTTCCACAACAATAAGCGGATCATTAGCCTCCGTAAGCGAACCAAGCGCTTGCAGGCTCAACCCCAGCCCTTTAGCCAATTGAATAAATTCATTTTCATATTCGGGAATAACTGCAACGAGAAGTCCTCCACTTGTCTGGGGATCACAGAGAATGGTTCTTTGAAGATCTGTAAGTTCAGCTACTTTATGTCCGTAGCTATCCCAGTTGCGTTTGGTGCCACCGGGGATAGCTTTCATATCAATGTATTTATAAACTTCTTTGAGAATGGGAACCTGGTCAAATTCGATTTTTGCTCCTGTTCGGCTTCCTTCACACATTTCAATCAAGTGGCCCAGTAAACCAAATCCTGTTACATCAGTGATAGCTTTGACATAAGCGTATTTGGCAAAAATTTCTCCGACTTTATTCAGTTTGACCATTAAATCGCGGGCAATTAACTGATCTCCATCCTGAATCAATCCTTTTTTCTGAGCGGTAGTAAGCACACCGACTCCCAAAGGTTTGGTCAGGAATAGTTTGCAACCAGGTAAGCCTCCTCCGTTTCGGCGAATATTGGCAACATTGACTCTGCCGGTAACAGCCAGTCCAAAGATAGGCTCAGGACTATCAATGCTGTGCCCTCCGGCGAGTGGGATTCCCGCTTCCGAACATATACTTCTGCTACCTTCCAGTACTTGCCTTGCAGCTTCGGGAGGAAGTTTGTCCACCGGCCAGCCCAGGATAGCAATCGCCATCATAGGTGTGCCGCCCATTGCATAAACGTCACTAATGGCATTTGCCGAAGCAATACGCCCAAAATCGTATCCATCGTCTACGATCGGCATAAAAAAGTCCGTGGTGCTGATAATCGCAGTACCATCTCCCAGGTCGTACACTGCTGCATCATCCTTGGTATCATTACCTACCAGGAGATTGGAATTTGACAAAATTTGCTGGGAAGTGTATAAAATGGAATCCAGTACTTTAGGTGAAATTTTACACCCACAACCTGCCCCATGGCTGTATTGAGTAAGTCGGATTTGTTCTGGTTGAATCATGAAGGTAAATGTTGCTGACAATAGTTAATCAACTTGGTTGCAGTTTTTTCAGGGTAATCTTCCGGGATCACAAAGCGATGAATTTGGCTTTCAGCCCTCTGTTTGAGGTGGTGCAAATAAGCCTTATCATAATAATTTAAGGCAATTTCCGTACCTAAAGAAAAATTTTTTTGATCAAGTGCTGCGATTGCCTCCTTCACATTTTTCCCTCCAAGTCGTTTTTTTATCCTTTCTACGGCATTTTGTAACAGTTCAGGCGGAAATTCTGCATATTCTTTAATCAATCGTTCAATCCGAATTTTTTGAGGAATTTCCACGACCAGAGCTGGAGAAGCTTTCATTTGGTGCCAGAAAGGCAGAGGAATGTACACTTGTCCAATACTGTGACTTTCGTCTTCAATCCAGATTTGTTGGTTAGGATCCAATTGACTTAAAGCGTGGTGAAGGTTATTTTCAAACTGTTCTACTGTGGGTTGTTCATCCTGCCCCAGGGCTCCAAACGCAGATCCCTTATGGTTTGCAATTCCTTCCAGTTCAATGATTTGTTCGCCCTGATTTTGTAACTCCTTCAGGATATCTGTTTTGCCACTGCCGGTTTTTCCGCTGACCACCAGAAGTTTAAACGGCTTTGCAAAATCCTCATGGATTTGTTGACGGTATGCTTTATAGCCACCCTGAATTATGTTGACTTTTATGCCTGCCATTTTCCAAAGCAAAGCCATGCTTTCACTTCGCATACCTCCCCGCCAGCAGTGGACCGCAATTCCTTGTCCTTGATCCAGTTTTTTTGCCTGGGTGACAAACTGAGACATTTTGGGACCGACAAGGTCGAGGCCATGGAGCAGGGCTTGTTCGCGGCCTTGCTGTTTGTAGAGAGTGCCGATGATTTTTCGTTCTTCGTTGCTGAAGATGGGGATGTTGGTAGAACCGGGAATGTGGCCTTTATGGAATTCGGCTGGTGAGCGGACGTCGATGAGGGGGAGGGAGAATTTGTTTAAAAAAGAGGATATGGGTAGTTTGGTAAACATATATCTACAAAAATAATCAAGAAAGTAATAAAAAGAATAGTGATAAGCCTCCATAATTTCTTTTTGGCGAAGAAACAGCTACAAGCATACCTGTATATTGTTACAACTCTATTCATAGTAGTTGGAATAATAACAAGTACGAATGCTCAGAAGATGAGAACGTTAAGTATGAAATTTTTTGATAGCTCACATGGACTATCACATAGTACAATTAACGATATTGATCAGGATGATTTAGGCTTCATTTGGATTGCAACAGAAGATGGACTAAGTAAATGGGATGGGTATCAGTTCACCCCATATTATACGCAACCACACAGGCCTGATAAAATACCCTTTAATAGAATTTTAGCTTTAAAAAAAAGCATAGACAATAAAATTTGGGTTTTTGCAGCAGGAGGAGGTTGGTTTGATCCAGTTTTGGAAAGATATCACCCTGTGAATCTTGTGGATAGAGAAGGAAACTCTCTTCAAGATGAAATGATTTATTCGATTTTACAGGATAGAAAAGGGCGATTTTGGATAGGTACGGCCAAAGGCTTATGCTCTTTTTTGCCTCTTGCAGACTCAATGGAAACTTATTTGGAACCAACTCCATCCGCCAATTTTGGAGTTAACACTATCCTGGAAAGTAGAAATGGTGTAATATGGGCTGGAACTTCAGATGGTTTAAGAGTGATTGAAGATTGGCAATTAAAGAGATATACAGGTTTAGAGTCGGGCAGTAGAAAGGTACTTAATGCTCATATTCATGGTTTGGCTCAAGATGATGATGGTAATATTTGGGTTGGTTCTGAAAATGGCCTTGCTTTTTTTCAACCCGGCACTGGAGCAGGGAAAAAAATCTATTTTGAAAACTTATCGGAATATAGCGTTACTTCTCTGCTTACAGATAGTAAAAATAATTTGTGGATTGCCACGAATAGTGCAGAAGGAATTTTACTCCATAAAAAAAATCTTAGAAAGAATGAGTTTGAAACCTATAGACTTGAGAGCAAGTCAAATAATGTAACCTATTCTCTGGATATTGTGACATACTTATTTGAAGATAAATACGGATCTATTTGGGTAGGAACTTTAAATGGAATGGGTATTTTTCAGCCATCCAGATCGAATTTTAAAAGAATAGAAATTCCTAATCTCAGCTCACTTAATGAGAAAGGGAATCGAAGACCTCATATGAGAGGTTTCGCAGAAGATTCGACTCATGTTTTATGGGCTGGTATAAATGAAGAAGGCATTTACAAGATCAGTATTGATTCAACTAATAATCCATCAGGTTTACTTTATCCAACTTTTTGCAAAACCCAAATTGAGTACATAACCCCTGTTTATCCTAGTGGAGTTGAATCCAATTCCCAATATTTGGGTTCAATGACAATGGATAGAGAAAACCATTTGTGGTTGGCTACATTGGATGGTAGGGTGGAGGTTGTCGATACAAAAAAAGAGCCTCCCGTGATAATAAAGGTAATTTCTACCTCTCAAATTACAATCCGGGCTTTTTCGGTGGATTCTGAGGGGTATGTATGGTTAGGCGGATACCAATTATTAATGCGGGTTAATCCTAAAGATTTTTCAGAAAAGAGGTTTCTAAATGACGCTAAATCGGGCGTACAATTTGGTGATGGTGC
>JAGQVA010001168.1 GCA_020438265.1 Bacteroidota bacterium | reverse complement strand
TGAGCCTTTTGATAATTCAAGTCCGTACGATTCCATCAATTCCATGTAACGGTCATAGTCATCGCCTGTAATTTCCCGACCATTTACTTTGATCATATCGCGGTATACTTTCAGGTTGATCGTTTCTGTTCTGCTATCGATATAACCATCTACTCTGAGAGTAGCGGCAAGAGTGGTTTGCAAACCTTTCATTTTGGATTCATAACCGGCCAGTTCTTCTCCCAGAGACTTGAGTTCTGCCAGGTCAGCGAGTCCTTCCAGACCTTTCAAGGATTCCAAACCAGCCAATTCCTGCAAATCTTCAAGCCCTTTGAGTTTTTTTAACTCCTTGAGTTTGGCCAGCTTTTCAAGCTCTTTCAATTTTGCCAACTCTTCCAATTCCCGGAGTCTCTCAAGTTTTGCCAAATCATGTTCCCGCTCACGTAACATTTCTTCCTGATTTCTCAATTGGTTTTCTTGCCTTTCTCTGAGGCGTTCCTGTACAACGAGTTCTCTTTCTCTGGCCATTCTCGCCTCTCTCTCCACGCGCTCTACATACATTTCCTGCTCCCGAATACTCTTGCGTAATTGAAGTTCTTTTTCCCGCATTTCATTTTCCCGCAAACGGTTTAGTTCCCGTTCTACTTTCATAATCTCTTCTTGTGAGCGTCGAACACTTTCATTGGTCCTGTCGACATCGAAGTTTTGTTCCAACATTTCTTCAATCACTCTTTCATAGGCCTGAAGTGATTCCTCTAATTCCCGGGAATCATATTCTCTGTTATATTCCCTGGCCCAGGCTTCCCACTGGTCCTTATGTGTCTTGATATAATCTTTATACCAGTCTTTCCATTCTTTCTTATTCATGAATTCTTGCTGAAATTCATTGCTGTTAAAGAAAGATGCATCAAATTGTTGGGGGAAATAGATGGTATCTTTGAAATAGTTTCCATTAAATTGTCCCTGATAATAAACCGGATCGGGAAATCTCGGTGCATTCAGGTTTTCAGGAAATTCAAACCGAAAAGAAGGAGGGGGAGAATCAACGAAAGTAAAATTCCAGGCAGGTACTTCGACAGAAAATATCTGGGGAACTCTTATCTCAGGGGCAAAATCAGGTTGGGGTGCGAAAGTAACCTCAGCGTTGGGCTCTACCTGATAGACCATTCCAGGGAATACCTGAGGGAGCACGTTCACCTCTCCTTGTTGATCCGACCATTCTTTTTGTTCGGAGGAAGGAGAAATCCACGCAGTACTGGTCATGAGGATAACCAATAGTAAAGCAAAGAAGACCTTGGGGCCGGATTGAGTTTGATTTAAGTCGGGCATGACAATGCGTTGAATACGGGTTAAAAGATGATTTTTACGTCCCGCTAAACCCATGGACAGGTGAACCGGCTGGTGCTTTTTAGCTTCCAGATCGGCCAGTGTACGGGCGTAGGAAACGGGGTCTTTACACATGCCGACGGCAATGTCATCGCAGCAATGTTCTCTCTCATCGCGAATTCTGGCTGAAATCCACCAAAAGGCCGGATGATAAAAGAATAACGCTTCGACTTGACTGAGGATCAGATTAATAATGAAATCATAACGCTGAATATGAGCTAATTCATGAACAAAAATGGCTTCCAGTTGGGCAGGAGTCAGTCCATTGAGAATCCCGATCGGGATTAATATCACTGGCTTCAAATGGCCTATCACCATAGGCACAGTAATCGTTGAAGATTCTCTGAGCAGAATGGTTTTACCAATTCCCATTTTTCTGGCCAGCTTGTTTACTTTTAGCTGCCACAAATAAGCAACCGGGATGATATTATGTGTCCGTAAATGACGGATATACACAATTCCGCCCAGCCACCTTGCAGTAAAGATAAATACACCCAGAATCCAGCCGAAAGTGATCCAGGGAATCATCGGAGTCAGAAAAGCAGGCAATGACTCGAAGAATCCAATAATACTTTCCTG
>JAGQVA010001167.1 GCA_020438265.1 Bacteroidota bacterium | reverse complement strand
AATTAAATAATTCTGTTTCCTGCAAAACAACGCCGATTTTGGGAGCATAGGATGAACGTTTGATATCCCGCAGAGAGGTCTGATCAAAATAAATTTCCCCTTCGTAATCTTCATAAAGCTTTTGTAAAAGTTTAAAAAGGGTCGTTTTTCCCTCTCCGGAAGCGCCAATAATTCCTATTTTTTCGCCTTTCTGAATAGTAAATTCAATATCACTCAATACCTTTTTTTCGTGGTACTGAAAGCTGAGATTGCGTACATGGAGTTTCTGCCAATCAGCCTGAAAATCAACTGTCCCTGTGTTTTCCACTGAGGTCTGTTCGCCCAGAATCTGATTTACCCCCAACATATCAATCCTTGACATAATAAAACTATTATACATCTCGGCAAAACGATTGGCGGCACTTTCAATTCTGGCGAAATAGAAAAAAATCTGGGCTATCATTCCCACTTCAAAATTTCCCTCAATGACCTGAAAAACGGAAAAAGCTACGATTCCTATTCGGAAAAACTGCTGATTAAATCCCAATAGCCCCAGACGGGTCCGAAACAGGAGAATTCTTTTGCGAACGGATTCCAGAAAAACGCTTGCCTGATGCTGAATAAAACCAAATACAGATTGGCTCAGGCCCATCGTTTTTATGGTTCTGACGCTGTTGAGTAGTTCAAACTTTAAATTGTAAAACTGGTCTTCTTCCCGATTGACTTCCTTTGCCTGATCCATTGCAAGGCGGGTCAGGTAAAAAGAAAGAAAATAATGAGTCAGGAAAAAAACGATCAGGATCAGAATGAGTATCCAGTTAAAAACGATAAAAACGATCCCCACTCCAATTAATCCTACCACTCCATCGATAAAAGGATCGCTGTACATACGCATCAGTTTGTTGAGACTACTCCCTCCACGGGTGATACGTTTGAGTTTGCTTCCGCTATTTTCTTTTTCGTGCCAGTGCAGATCAAGGGCTGTTATATGACTCAGCGTCTTGAGTTGAAGGTCAATGGCTGATTTTTCGGAAACGTTATACAGAACATATCGCGCCAATTCCAGAGCTACATAATAATAGATAACGGTGCCCACAAAAATCAAAAGGTAATTCCATAGCGGACCCAAATCCGGATTTTCGGTAATCTCCGCTGAAAACGTAATAATTTCTCCGATTACCCAGGGAATAATTAACCAGATTGAACTGGCCGAGATCATTAATAAGCTCCCCAACCAGAACTCCTTCCTGTAAGGGCTTATATAGCCAAGAATATCTTTCACCATATCCCGATTGGAATATTCCCTTTTTTCTTCCCTCTTTGACATTTTTTCCTTTTCCATTAACAAGAAATCTTTGATCTTTACTGATAATGCGAACAGGTAAACAAATTACAGAATAACCAGTTCTGAATATAATTCACCCATGATTTAGAAAATTTAACCCATCACATAATGAAAAGAAAAGCAAGCGCCCTATGGCAAGGTACAGGACTCGAAGGCAAAGGAAGTCTTACTTCGACCAGTAAAGTTCTCGACAATACTCCCTATTCATTCCAAACCCGTTTTGTTAATGAAGACGGCAAACAAGGCACAAACCCCGAGGAATTAATTGCAGCAGCCCATGCAGGGTGTTTCAGCATGGCTTTGAGTTTTGCGTTGTCAAATGCGGGATTTACTCCTGAATCGCTGGATACACAGGCGATCGTAGAAATTGAGAAAGGTGATAATGGCTTTTCTATTACTCATATTACGCTCAGGTTGAACGGAAAAGTTTCGGGAATTTCTCCAGAACAATTTACTTATCTGGCCGAAGGCGCCAAGGCAAATTGTCCTGTATCAAAGGCTTTGAGTGCGGTACCGATTTCGCTGGATATACATCTTGGGTAGGCATTGGTTTTTGATAAGTAGTTTAGATAGACCTCTCCCGTTGGTCGAGGTGACGGCTCAAGCCGTGGTGGACATTA
>JAGQVA010001166.1 GCA_020438265.1 Bacteroidota bacterium | reverse complement strand
ATAACCTCTGAGCGTTTAGGTATGTGAATATAAATCTATTTAAATTTTATATTCTGCAAATACAATTTCATCCCCTCTGTGGACAATTGTAAAACCCACAACCCCATCTTCAACATATACTTTGGGCTCAAACTCCAGGTCAATGGTTGCAAAGTCTGTCACGACCTTTTTGCGAACTTTCTTTTCCAACTGGTAAATGCTATTTGTGAAATCTTCGAGCACTTCCTCATTTTCAATCAGTTTGGCCAGTACTTCAGGCTCCATTTGCATGCCCAGGTCGTTGATCATATTGCGGGCATCTTCACGGCTATAATATTCGTCATCACCTCTTTTAAAGCGGGGAATAATACTTTTTGCCAATCTTTGGAATCTTTTAAATTCAGACATATTCAGTGTTGTTTACTTGTATATTTTTATGAATCCTAACAGCAGGATCAATTTAGTAAGCTTATACGGAAGATTGTAAAATTCTTTAATTATTTTGCAAGCTGCTTCATATTCAACGATCAATTTATATGAGTATTCCACTTCTCTTACTACATGGCGCCTTAGGCGCTGAGGACCAAATGATGCCCCTGAAGGACCAACTTACGTCAGCTTATTCTGTTCATACAATCAATTTTTCCAGCCATGGAGGAAAGCCCGTTACCGATGCTTCTTATCGGATAAAACATTTTGCGATTGATGTCCTGAGCTGGATGGCAGAAAAGGATTATGAACAAATCAATATATTTGGTTACAGTATGGGAGGATATGTGGGAATGTATCTGGCGCGTCATTATCCTGATAAAATCAATAAAATCTTTACCCTGGCTACCAAATATGTCTGGGACGAATTGAGTACCGCCAGGGAATTGAGGATGCTCAACGCTCAAAAAATAAAGGAGAAAGTGCCCAAATTTGCGGCGATGCTGGAAAAAAGACATGCCCCGCAGAGTTGGGAGTTGATTTTGGAAAAAACAGGAGAAATGATGAAAGCCATGAGTGTTACTCCGCCTTTGGTAAATGATGATTATGCCAGGATTCCTCATTCGGTGATGATTGCTGTCGGCGATCAGGATACAACTGCCGGGTTGGAAGATAGTGTGGCAATCTTTCGACAGTTATCAAATGCTCAACTTTGGGTAATTCCCGCAACTTCACATCCACTGGAAAAAGTAAATCACCAATTGCTAGTCAGCGAAATAGACCAATTCTTTCACATATAATGAATTGTCCTACTCAAAGTAAATCAGTAAATTTGTCAATTAAACATTAATCAAAACTACAATGAAAAGTCTTATAGTTTCTCTTTTTGCCATTATGGTATTATTTGCTTGCAGTTCTACCAATCAAAGCGCTCAGGTTGAAGAAACAGAATCTCAGGAAGAAGTTGCTGTAACCGAAAAAATGACTTTCCCTGAAGACAGCGTGTCTGAAGATGGTTTGAAAAGTTACCACGGTTTGCGCATCAGTGAAAAAAATGTTGTTCCAATGTCCAGCGTTACGAATCTTTTTGCAAATGCTGATATGGTATCCGGAGCTACAATCCATGATGTAAAAATGGAAGGTAAAGTAAATGCCGTTTGTGAGAAAAAAGGTTGTTGGATGACAATGGCAATGGATAATGGAAAAGAAATCCGGGTTACTTTCAAAGATTATGGATTTTTTGTACCCAAAGATATTGCCGGAAAAAATGCCGTTGTGGAAGGGGTTATTTCTATGACTACAACCTCAGTAGAGGAACTTCGCCATTATGCTGTTGACGGTGGAATGTCTGAGGAAGAAGCAGAAAAGAAATACACAGAGCCAGAAGAAGCTTTGGCTTTTGAAGCTACTGGCGTGATTATTAAAGGAGAATAGTATTTTACCAAATACCTACATGCAAAAAGTTATTAATCCAGAAATACAGGAAATTCTCACAACCCTTAAGATCAAAGAAAAATGCCCCGTAATTCATACGGG
>JAGQVA010001165.1 GCA_020438265.1 Bacteroidota bacterium | reverse complement strand
GGAGAAAGCTGGGCCTGGGCTTGAATCATAATGGCCCCCAGAAGAGTCAGGAAAAGGAGTTGGCGTTTCATTGTTTAGGTTTTGGGCGCAATTTATAGAGCCTGTATGAAAAGGCCAATTTTAAGAAAAAACACAGAGATAAAGAGGCACACCTCAGTGTAAATTCTCCATAAAAACCACAACCTTCTCATTCGCCATCAAAGCCTGATAATCTTCTGACGTTTCACCTCCATCCTGGTATTCTTTTCTCGCTGTAGTGATAATCTCGGCAAATGTCCGTCCGTTTTCGGGGGTAAAACCCATATCTGCCCCATGTTCGATGAGCAGCTCACAGACTTTCCATGATTTTCTTACCGCAGCACTTGTGAGAGCTGACCAATTGAACAGATATCCTTCTTCACCCAAAGGTAAATTAGGATCAGCCCCATGCTCCAGTAAAAGTTTCACCTTGGGGTATTCATCCTTGACATAATAGGTATCAACGAGTTTGTACAGCACTGGAACGCCATTATGATCCCGGGTATTGGGGTCGGCTCCTCCTTTGAGCAGAGTTTCCAGAATTTCTACAGGAATTTCCAGCACATAATTGTATAAAGTAGGGGGAGTATTGGGACGTTTGAAATCAGGATCTGCACCTTTGGCTAGTAAGAGAGCAATTATTTCGCCGACTGCTGCTGAAGAATCGTGAGGAGCCTTGCTCACAACCATGTCAAGCAGGGACACCATTTCATTGGGATAATTTTCAGATAACGTTTCACCATCCTTCTCGAGAATTGTTTCTATTGTTGCCAGATTTAAGGTCCTGATCGCCCGGGCTATTTCATTGAGCCTTTCATCCTCGAAGAAGTTTGCATTTTCAATCTGTTGTTCATGTCTACTTATGGCAATTTGGGTACGAATCGCGCGAATCAACTGATAAGCCACGGGCAGAGTTCCCATGAGTAAAACGAGGATACGGACCCATTTTACATTAATGAGATTTAACAGGGCCAGAAGAATAATAAACCCGAAGCCAATCATTAGAAAACCCTGGGCCATTCCCCGACCAGCGGCATCCATGCTTGAATTTTTGGTATCAAAATACATGAAAGCGGCAACGATCAGCCAGATAGCGATCATTATCCAGTTTATGATGGTGATGGTTTTCATTTGGCTTTTTTATAAGATTTGGAAGATAATAGGAGAAAACTTACACAATTATTTTGAGGTCTCCTATATGGTTTATGTGTTTAGCGATTTTGATTTGCTTTTTCACTTCTGTGCGCCGCTTTAAAAAACGGCGCAATACAGCGAATATTCTCATTCTAAAGAATGCGCCATGTTCAACACATTCAGCTGAATGTCAGAGTCCACATCATTGCGCCGTTTTTTAAAGCGGCAAAATGAGAAAGAAAATAAATCATCATCTATCTAAACAATCCCCCCAATTTCCTCGCCAGCCAGCTCTTAAACGACTTTTTCAACCGATATACATCATTCAAATGAACCAATAAACTTGTATCAGGATAATCACCCTTTGTCAAATCCACAAACTCAAAACCCTGACATTCCTTTGTAATCACAAACTGATTATAAGGCAAAGCAAAAATTCGCGTTCTCATTGCTTCGGCAAAATAAACAGCAAAAGGAAAAACCAGCGTCGGCTCAAATCGTTTTTCATGCTGCCATATAGTGGGACTGAAATCATCGCCCGTAACAAACCCATTAGCCTTCACCTTAGGCCAAAGACTAATCAAATCAATCGCAATACCTTTAAGCGTATGATCCCCATCAATATACACCATATCCAGACTTCCATCCTCAATCTGATCAATCACCTCAGTCGTTTTCCCTCTTAAAACGATACGCTTATCCGCTGCAAATTCCGTTTTTTCCAACGTTTCTTGATAATAGGCTTCAAATTTTTCATCGTCCTTATTGGCGGGTTTATTCCAGTTGTCGAGAT
>JAGQVA010001164.1 GCA_020438265.1 Bacteroidota bacterium | reverse complement strand
TCACTTTTACCTGGACCCTCGACCAGTGGAATAACCATAATAACCCCAGAATCCCACTAATGACCAGCAAAATAAACCAATACGTTCGCCAGAAAGGCGGTCTGATTATAATCTCCAGTTTGGCTGTTTCTCCTGAAGTTATTCCATCTCCGTTAAAAGCTCTGACTTCAAACAGATATTCTCCGGGGGGTAAATTGGTCATATTGACCTGACGGGAGGTGCCGACTTTGATCCATTTTTCGCTTTCTGTCTGATCTGGCGAAGTAAGCCGATATTCGTAGGTATTTCTTTTAGGATCTGTATAATTAATGCCCGTAAACTCAAGAGCAAAGGTATTTTCGGTATAATCCAGGGAAATGGCAGGCAGATCTGTCTGCATAAAATCTCTGGGCGTGCCGTCTCCACCGGAAAACCGGGTAAGAAAAACCCTGGGGGGATAGGGATCCTGTTGAATCTTTGAGGGAAAAAAGCGGGTATATCCGCCAATTCCGCCAAAAATAAACTGACCGTTTCGGGTTTTTGAAAATGCTCCCTGGTTAAACTCATTGCCTTGTAATCCGTCCCGCAAGTCATAATTGTCAAACTCTTCACTTGTCAGATCAAACCGAGAAATTCCATTATTGGTACTCAGCCATAAGGTACGGGTAATGGAATCAGCCATCACTGCATAAACCACGTTATTTGCCAGCCCGTCTTTTTCTGTAAAACTGTCAAATTTCCAACCCTCTCCATCAGGAGAAACCCGAATGACTCCATTCATGGTTCCCAGCCAGATATTTCCGTCATTATCTTCGGCAAGATTGTTTATGGCGTCATTCCTTAAACTGTAAATATCGTCAGGATTGTGGCGAAAAATAAAAGGTTGCGCTTCATTCAGTTGCTGATAAAAATTACTGATCCCTTTTATCAGTACTAATCCTTTGGTCGTGGAAATCCAGACGTTGTTTTTTTTGTCACGGTGAATATCTGTGATAAAATAGCCATTTTGATAACCTAAAAGCGTGTCAAGCACTCTGCTGCATCCCTGATAAGTTTGGGTTTCAGGATCGAAGACGTTTAATCCGGTGGCAGTTCCTAAAAGTAACTGGCCATTTTTATCTTCAGACATAGAAAAGGTAAGAACAGAATTGCATGTTTCAGGATAAGGGAAATGTTTAAAGAGCGTTTTCCCATTCGGCAAATCAATGATTTGATGAATTCCTTCATAAGTTCCCGCCCATTTGCGTCCCTTTTTATCTTCTATAATGGTATAGGCAATATAATTTTGAAGTGCGCCAGGTTGATCGGGAATGGCTGAGAAGTATTCATATTTTCCACTTTCCACATTATGTTTTACAAGACCACGTTCCAGACTAAACCATACATTTTCGTTTTTATCAATCAGTGTCGAGCGAATATAGGTACCACTTTCTACTGGTAATTCTTCGGTTTTAAGAAAGTGCGCGTGAAAAGGTTTGGCTTTTTGTTGAATATAGGTAATCCCTCCCAGGGCTGTACCAATCCACCATGAGTTTTGCTGATAACGGTCAGGAAAGGCAGTATAAATCCAGTTATCACTCAATGATCCTGGCCTTTCCGGATCGTGAATCAAATGGCGGAAGTCAGAATACGTTTTTGTTTGATCGTTGTATTTCCCAATCACAATTCCATTCCCTTCAACTCCCATTAGCAAATCATTCTGCTTGTTGAGAGCCAGAGAGGTAATATGCACATTACCTGCTGCAAAAATTTCCGGAAGGGGCATGGGGCCAAACCTTCGTTCATCCCGGTTAAATTGAAAAACACCCATGGGTGTACAAACAAGAAGTTCCTGGTTGCCATCTTCAAGCATATCATAAATCATCATACCTTCATAAGCGCCTCCATCTGTGCGTCTGGTAAGCCAGCTTTTCACCGAATCCTGATTTTGATGAGGAATAGAATATAATCCACTGCGGGTACCGACCCA
>JAGQVA010001163.1 GCA_020438265.1 Bacteroidota bacterium | reverse complement strand
CTTTGGAGCAGTAATTCACTTTCTTCCATTTCTCTACAAAAAATTACCACTCACCACTAAAATTTTACTAGGTTTATCCTCATAAACTAAAACAAACACTTATGAGGAGAATCTATCTGTTATGTGCTTTTATTTACCTGTCATTGGGGATATTTGCGCAAGATTTAATCAATCCGGACTTCGAATCCCTGGATGAAAACCGTTCCCCAAAATTCTGGAAACCCAATTCTCAACCTTTTAATTTTCTTTCAGATAGCTCCGTAAAAATTTCCGGGAATTATTCCATGTTGATCCAGGACAAAGGGCTAGGAGGATATGGCGCTTTTTCGCAAAGGATTGACTACAACACAGATCAGATTCGGAAATTTCGGTTGAGTGGATACATGAAAACTGAAGAAGTCTCAGAAGGTTTTGCCGGACTTTGGCTTACCGTTTACGCAGGAGAAAAAGTTCTTTTTTTTGATAATATGGGCAATCAGGCTGTGAACGGAACACATGATTGGACGAAATACGAGGTGGAGTTTTATGTGGATGAAACGGTTTCTAATATTGTTATTGGAGGATTGATGGCTGGCAAGGGAAAAGCCTGGTTTGATGATTATCATTTAGAAGAAATTCTTTTTAAAAGGAAACCACCCAAAGATTCCATTACTCAATATTTAAATGAAGTGGTGGAAATCCTGAGAGTTCATTCATTGATGAGAGATTCTGTAGATTTTGATAAACTTTTGTCAATGGCTAAAATTATGGCAGCTGAGGCGCAGAATCCTCCGGATGTTTATCCGATTATCCGATATATGCTCAATCGACTGGGAGACAATCACAGCTTTTTGCTAGAAGCAGAAAGAGCCAAAGCCTGGGCCAATACAAGTACGGGCGATGAGGGAAAACCCGTTGAAATCCCGCAAGCCAGAGGTGAAATCATACAAAATGATTTTGGTTACATTACTATGCCTGGCTTAGGAAGTGGGGATCCAAAAACCCTGACTGATTTTGCCGATAGTCTTCAAAACCTGATTCGCAGACTGGATAAGGAAAAGCCAAAAGCCTGGATTGTGGATCTTCGCAATAATACAGGAGGCAATTGTTGGCCGATGCTGGCGGGAATTGGTCCTGTGATGGGAGAAGGAGTTTCCGGATATTTTATCGATGTAGAAGGAAATAAAACTTCCTGGGGTTATAAAAAAGGTTCTTCCAGAAGTGCAAAAAGTAAAGTTACGAGGGTAACAGGGAAGCCGTATAAATTATCTCAGAAAAATGTCCCTGTAGCGGTATTGACCGGACCATCAACGGCCAGTTCGGGAGAAATTGTAACGGTTTCTTTTCGGGAACGGCCTAATACCCGTAGCTTTGGACAGCCTACACAGGGTTTATCAACCGGAAACCGCCAGTTTCGTCTCAGCGATGGTTCGAGCTTATTTCTGACTTCGAGTGTGTATGCTGACCGTACAGAGCACCTTTATGGGCATAAAATTGCCCCGGATGAAATAATCGATTTTTCTGCAGAAGAGGTTGGAGGTGAAAGTGATCCCGTGATTGAGGCAGCCATTGACTGGTTATCCAAACAATAAAAACAAAGGATGGGAAAAAAATTGCATATAGCGGTAAATACTCGTCTTTTATTGCCGGGAAAACTGGAAGGAATCAGCCGTTTTGGGTATGAAGTCTTAAAACGAATGGTTGAAAATCATCCGGATGCCCGGTTTTCCTTTTTCTTTGACCGGAAATATGATCCGGATTATATTTTTGGGGAGAATGTTACGCCTTATGTTATTCCACCACAGGCCCGCCATCCTTTGCTCTGGCATGCCTGGTTTCATTTTATGGTGAAAAGGAAAATGGATCAATTAAAACCAGATGTGTTGTTTTCGCCGGAATTTTATCTGACCAATCATCCATCCATTCCCCAAATACCTGTTTTTCACGATATTGCCTTTGAACATTATCCTGAAGATATT
>JAGQVA010001162.1 GCA_020438265.1 Bacteroidota bacterium | reverse complement strand
GCTTTGAATAAAATCACCGAACGCTATCAAAAAGCTGGTAAGAAAATCCACCTGCGTCATTTAAGTCAGGATTGTCAGAAGTTGCTCCAAAATGCCGATAAAATTATTGATGTTAATGTTTTGGAAGACCCGAGCTATAAGGTTTTAGTTGATAGGGTTTAGCTTTTTTTACCCCCTCGCACCAGCACCGCCCCCTCAAAGAGGCTAACCTCCCTACATATCTTTTTATTTATCTGACTATCAGGAATTTAAAAATAAGTCAAAATAAACGCTATCGCTAATAAGGAAGGAGAAAGTGAACTTATCTCTGGTGAGATAAGCTGCTGCAAATCAGCGTATTTACTTTTTCATTTGTTATTCCTTACTTTGACTTTTCTTACCGGGCTTGAAAGTTGTGTAGGGAGATTAGCTCAAAGAGGTTGGCTCGCGCAGGCCAGGACATCAACTAAGGCATTCGCCTTCCTATATTCTCTACCGCAGGTAGCAATAGGAGTCAGACAGAGGATCTGGCCTGGGGGGGATTTTTCGATAGCCTCACTAGATTCGTTTATGAACCCGCCGCTTCATTCCTCTTTCTTCCAGCTCCATTTAATCGCAAAATCAGCGCACCAAAAATAGCCGCAATCGAGGAGCCAAGCAGTACGCCCACCTTGGCTGAGCCGCTGAATGCCGGATTGCTTTCAAAAGCCAGATTTGCAATAAAAATCGACATTGTAAATCCCACTCCCGCCAAAATAGCCACACCTATGATATGTTGAAAATTAAGGTTTTCGGGGAGTTCTGCGAGATTCAATTTGATAGAAGCATAAGAGAACAAAGGGATTCCGATCACCTTCCCCACCAGTAAAGCAATACAAATATTGAGAATCAGGGGCAACTCAAACTCCATGTCAGCACTGAAAGTGATACCAGCATTCGCCAGTGCAAAAATGGGCATGATCAGGTAGGCAACCCAGCCATGCAGGCGATGCTCCAGCCGTTGTAGGGGTGATTGAGCCTTATCAATTACATATTCGAGATAGTCAATCTGCTTAATCTGTTCATCGGACAAAAGTTCGGTACTGTCATTATGCGCATGAACAATTTTGTCTTCAATGATATCTATTTCCCGAATAAAAGTTGGAATATCGATCTTACGTCTGATCGGAACGGTAAAGGCAAGCAATACTCCAGCAATTGTGGGGTGAATGCCTGATTTCAGGAACAGAATCCAAATAACAACTCCCAAAATCAGGGTCAAATATTTGCTGTAATACCCTTTGTATGATAGAAAAAACAGGAGGCCAAGCAAAGCGATGGCAATTCCCAGCAAAAGCCAACTGATTCCGTGATTGTAAAAAAAGGCGATGACCAGTACAGCTCCCAGGTCATCTACAATGGCAAAAGCAGTGAGAAAAACCTTCAGACTCATTGGTACATACCGCCCAAGTATATTGAGAATGGCCAGTGAGAAGGCAATATCTGTCGCCATGGGAATTCCCCAGCCCCGGCTTGTTTCCGGATTCGTATTCAGAAGCATAAAAAGTGTTAAAGGAACAAACATTCCACCCAGCGCCGCAAAAATGGGAAAAGTTGCCTTGCGGATAGAATTTAGTTCCCCGATCAACAATTCCCTTTTAATTTCCAATCCAATCAGGAAGAAAAAAATGGCCATCAACCCGTCATTAACCCAGAGGATTGTAGGTTTCACCAGATTAAAAGTCTCAAAATCCAGCCCAAGATCATAGTCCCAGAGCGCGTGGTAGGAATCGGCGTAAGGACTATTTGCCCAGATCATGGCCAGGATAGTCACACTAAAAAGCAGAATACCACTGAGGCCTTCTATTTGGATAAAACTCGGAAAAACTTTGGGGAAAGACTTCTTCATTGTTACTGGGTGTCTTGGCTAGTGGTCAAAAACTTACAATTTAGACCACCAGATTTCTATATTTTAACTGGCGTACACTTTTCAGCTCTGC
>JAGQVA010001161.1 GCA_020438265.1 Bacteroidota bacterium | reverse complement strand
CCGTAGATAAATTCCGTTGCCAGAGTGATTGCCAAAGAGCGATTGCCGTCCTGAAGCAAAAGCTGTAAATCGTCTTCATTCACCGCTGTAACCTGTCCTGTGCCTTTTACCAGAAAGTGGCGGATGTTACCTATGGAGACTGAATGAGAAAATTCTTTGAAGGTTTTCTCTTTGTCCTGGTTGAGTTGTTCAACCAGTTCTAACAAGGGCGTTGCCTGATCAAAAGCAGGAGGCAATGTTTGTTCTAAAAAATCGCGCGCAAAAGCTGCTGCATCAAAACCTGCTTCCGCTTTTTTGACTTCATCGAGGGGTTTGATTTCGATGGAGTTGTAGCCGAGGATGAAGATGAAGACGGCAATTAGAAAGTATTTTAGATATTTCATTGTAGGAAGATTCTTCTTTTATTTTTTAATAAACAGCCTATTTAGATCCTTCACTTCGTTCAGGATGACAACAAAAGGCAAGAAATATATGCGGTCGATTTGACCGAATGTCCTTCCCCAGCGGATGCTGGACACAATATGTCTTCCTGAACGAAGTGAAGGATCTACTCATCTCCATAAGCTGCATAATTGCGCACATTTTCTTTGGTAACCAGTTCCACTGCCACGGGTATTTTTTGTGCGAAATCGCGCTTTCCATTAATATATTCATCAGCAAATACTGCGGCCATTTCTGCCATTACTTTGGGAAACTGCATACCCGTGGCGGACACTTTTCCCTCCTGAATCGCTGAAACCACATCGTCTGCGCCATCAAAGCCAAACACTTTCACTTCATCTGCCTTGCCAGCTCCCGCCAAAGCCTGATACGCCCCCATTGCCATCGCATCATTCCCACAAAAAACGCCGTCAATATCAGGGTTTGCCTGAAGAATGGATTCCATGACTTCGAGTGCTTTATTGCGATCAAAATCTGCGCTTTGTTGAGCGACCATTTTCAGATCGGGATAATTGTCCACCACACTGTGAAATCCCTGCGATCTGGCCCATGTGTTATTGTCACCTACCAGTCCGAGGAGTTCGACGTAGTTGCCTTTTTTGTTTAATTGCTGAGTAAAATATTTGCCAACAGCCACGCTCCCTGAATAACTATCAGACAAAATCTGGGCGGTGGCTGCGTCATTGGAATTGATTTCCCGATCCATACAAAAAACAGGAATACCTGCATCTTTGGCTTTTTTGACATTGGCGACGCTTCCGTCAGCATCAGTAGGATTAAAGAGAATTGCCTGAAAACCGGAGACAATCACATTGTCGAAATGGTCTGATTCCAAAGCGGTATTGTTTTGAGAATCAAAGATTTTGGCTTCATATCCCAGTTCTTGAGCCTTTGCAGCCGCACTTTCTCCCAAAAACACAAACCAGGGATTATTCAACGTGGAAATGATAATCGCCATTTTGGGCGTTTGCTCTGTGGCTGATGGTTGACAAGCGTGTAAAGCAAAAAGGCTTATGAGTAGTAGTAATCGTATGTAGTTCATTGGTTTGATTTATGGCATAACGTTCACAATGATTCGTTTATAGCGTGTCAGGCTGGGTTCTCCATTGTCTTTCACTTCGAGAATAACATGCATGGTTTTGACTTTATCAGTATCAGGAGCGGTAAATGTAACGTCCTGTTGGTTTGGATTTTCGAGGTTAAAACCAGCAACATTGAGTGTTCCAGCTTCCTTATAAAGAAACCAGTGATAGAAAAGTTTATCTCCATCAGGATCTTGTGCCCCGGCTCCACTTAGCGTAACTTTTTCCCCTGATTTGACCTGAATTTCCCCAGGATAGTCTTGTTTGATTTGTGGAGGATGGTTCGCGTCTTCATATTTGGGCGTATTGCTCCAGTCAATTCGTGCTGCAAAATCGTGCTGATAGGCTTCCCGCCAGCGCCAGATCGTAGCGTGGTTGCTGGTGTGATTCATTTTAGTCAATTCGCTGTAAACTTCATCCTCTGCATTGGTCCAGA
>JAGQVA010001160.1 GCA_020438265.1 Bacteroidota bacterium | reverse complement strand
ATATACGCCGCCGTTTCGGCGGCGTATATAATATCATGACCGCAGGTCATCTCGACCGATAGGGAGAGACCTATGTACTTTATCCATCGAAGATGAAGTGAAAGCGCTAAACACATACGGTTTTAAAAACCTGCGCTAAATAGCTAAGGTCTAAAATATCATTTTTCCTCCTTCATCGCCCGCTCCACCAGCATATCCGTGAACCGGACTTCCACTTCCACCTCCTCTTTTTGTATCAGAATTCGACGGTTTCCATCAACCTTCACATGAACAGCTCCTTTTTGCGGATGTTCTACCTTTATAAAAGGATTTCCTCCATACCAATCCATTAGCAAGGCCATTACATCTTCCTGAAGGCTATCAGATGACATTTCCTGGTTCCAGGGAGCCCAGGCCAGATACATGAAGGAAACGGGCATTTCATAAATTTTATCCTCGTGAAAATCGGGATAAAAATTCATGCTTGCGGGGTATTCCAAATCCTCGACCTGATATTCCACAGTCATATTCCGGTTTCCCTGACGCACCAATTGTTTTTCATTAAGATCCCAACAATGAAGGTAGAATTCTTTGGAAGTCATGCCAAAATGAATTCCCAAAAACAAACTATCATTTCTCACTCCGCTGGCGAGTTCGCGAGTTACCAATCTGGTATATTCTGATTGAAATCCGCAACCTGAAATGATTATTCCAGCAATCAGCAGTAAGAAAATAATCCTGGTCCTAATCATGGGTTTAATATTCAAAAATCTGCAGTTTATCGTCATTTTTTCCTACCAGTACATAATCTTTTCCATTCCCCTTTATGGTAACCAGGTCGCGTACTTCACCCACAGTAAAGAAACCTGATTCATAAGGAGTAAGAATCCGGAAACTGCCATCTCCTTTCCCCTGGAGGAAAAGACCATAATTGGCATCATAAATTCCCACTTCGGGCTTGGCGCGATGGAAGTTTCCTCCCATCAATATATCGAGTTTGCCGTCATGATTAAAATCCTCAACATTGATACCATACACAGGACTAAATTGCGCTTCCAAAGGGAGCGGTTTTATTTCAAATTTTCCTTTTCCATCATTGATCAGCAGAGAAGTTTCAGTCATATAGATTTCCATTTTGACCGCTCGTTCCAATTGTTCTGGTGAGAAAATATCCTCTACTCTTTGGTTTTTATAACTCTCATATTTGAGATATTTTCGCTTTAAAACCGGCATTTGAGCGATCAGATCGTGTCGTAAGGCCAGAGGATAACTTCCGTCGCCGTTAAAGACACTCACAATTTGTTCGGCCGTACCATTCCCGTCAAAATCATTGGTATGCATGGTAACCGGATGTTCAGCCGAAGCTTTGAACCGCGTATTTAATCCATGATTTCCGGCGATTAAATCAAGGTCGCCATCACCGTCAAAATCTCCCGCTTTGATACAATTCCAGAATCCGTTTGAACCAGTCAAGCCTGCCTTTTCAGTTGCATCAACCAGTTTTCCCCCTTCATTCATCAGGATTTTGATTGGCATCCATTCCCCTGCTACAACCAAATCTTTATCATCATCCTGGTCCAGATCCAGCCAAAGGGCATCGGTAATCATTCCCGCTTCGATTAATGATGGAGC
This sequence comes from Bacteroidota bacterium, assembly GCA_020438265.1. Classification (GTDB taxonomy): domain Bacteria; phylum Bacteroidota; class Bacteroidia; order J057; family J057; genus JAGQVA01. The sequence goes on along the minus strand of JAGQVA010001160.1, from coordinate 350 downwards.
AACTTCTTCGGTAACATTGGTAAACCTGCCCTTGCCATCATTATTGAGAATATACCCATTAACCGGAATCCCATACAAAAAGGGTTTGAGACGCACACCTACAAACAGGTCAAGATCTCCATCCTTGTCATAATCTTCAGCCTGGACACAGGAAGTACTTTCAAATCTCATCCCGATAAATGGTCCCTGGGCACGAACCAGATTTCCTTTTCCATTATTCAGGTAAAGACGGTCAATCAAGGCAGAGGAAGTACTAGGAAACTCATTTCCACCGCTGGCCACATACAAATCCTGGTCGCCATCTAAAAAAAAAAAAAAAAATATACAATCTGTATCTTCAGAGATTTTAT
>JAGQVA010001159.1 GCA_020438265.1 Bacteroidota bacterium | reverse complement strand
TGATGAGGTATTGGCAACAGGTGCGGTTCCCCTTTCTCCAGAACAATTTGAAGAACTGGTAGAGAATCAGGACGCATTGATGCTGGATACCCGCAACAGAGAAGAATTCGCCAAAGAACATATTCCTAACTCAATCTACATAGGTCTCGATGGAAGTTTTGCCCCATGGGTGGGAGCTTTGATCACTGATTTGAAACAACCCATTGTGATTATTGCTGACGAGGGAAAAGCAGAAGAAGTGGTTACAAGATTGGCCAGAGTAGGATATGACAATTCTTTGGGTTACCTGGAAGGAGGACTGGAAGCGTGGAAAAAATCAGGAAGAGAGACCGATTCGATCAATACCGTTACTGCCGAAGAGTTACTCGAACGTAAAAATCAGGGCGATAATGGTGTCATCGTAGACGTGAGAAAGCCCAGTGAGTTTATCTCTCAGCATATAAAAGACGCAGTTAATATTCCTCTGGATTACATTAACAGTAATATGAATAAAATGGACCGTGATGAGACCTACTATCTGCATTGCAAAAGCGGTTACCGGTCATTGGTCATGGCTTCCATTCTGAAAGCACGTGGGTTTCATAATCTGACTGACATTACCAGAGGTTGGGAGGCTATTCTGCCCTCAGGACTGCCAGTTTCAGAATATGTATGTCCTACGACCATCCCACAAGAAATCATGGATGAAGCGGTTGCAAAAGTTGTTTAGTTGAATTAATTACCTTTTGTTGTCAAGCCCGAATCATTAAGTTTTAATGGTTCGGGTTTCTGGTTTTGAAAATACTATCTTTACCCCATGAACAAACGCGAAATCCGAACGGTAAACGTTACCCGATACGTTACGCCTTTGAGGGAAGGAGGGTCATTGCCTGCCATTGTGGAGGCGGATGATGATTTTCCCTATGTGCTGAAATTTCGGGGTGCAGGTCAGGGGAAAAAGGCGCTGATTGCGGAGCTGATTGGGGGAGAACTGGCCCGGACGATGGGGCTGAAGGTTCCCGAACTGGTTTTTATGCATCTGGATGATTCATTCAGTAAACTGGAGCCAGACGAAGAAATTCAGGATTTACTCAAGTTTAGTGTCGGGCTGAATCTCGGCTTGCATTATCTGGCGGGTTCGATTACCTATGATCCGCTTGTTTCACATGCAGATCCGTTAACTGCGTCCAGGGTCGTGATTCTCGATAGCATGATTACCAATATTGACAGGACGCACCGTAATACCAATTTATTGACCTGGTACAGGGAACTTTGGCTTATCGATCATGGAGCGAGTCTTTATTTTCATCACTCATGGGAAAACTTTCAGAATCATCTGGAAAGAACCTTTCCGGCGATCAAAGATCACGTTTTACTGAGAAAAGCAACCATGCTCGAAGAAGCTTCTGCTGAAATCCAAAAAATGGTCAATCAGGAAGAAATTGAAGACATTATTTCCCTGATTCCTGATGACTGGCTGACGGAAGAATCCGATTCATTCAACCCGGAAGAAAAGCGAAAATTATATATTGAATTTTTGCTCAAAAGGCTCGAAAATATTGATCTCCTAACCAAAGAAGCTGCTGATGCAAGGAAAGCAAATATATGAATACGCTTTGATTCGCGTGGTGCCCAGAGTAGAGCGTGAGGAGTTTCTCAATGTGGGAGCCATTCTTTTGTGTAAAAGAAAAAAATTCCTGGATGTAAAAATTCATCTGGATGAGAAACGTGTATCTGCCTTTTCTGATAAAGTAGACCTCGATGAATTAAAAGAACATTTAGACGCCTGGAAATGGATTTGTGAAGGAGGAAAAGAAGGCGGGGAAATAGGGAAACTCGATATTGCCAGTCGATTCAGATGGTTGACCGCTACCAGGAGCACGATTATTCAAAGTTCAAAGGTTCATACAGGAGTTTGTGAAAATCCGGAATTAGTGTTAGAGGACCTGTTTCAAAAGTATGTGTTATAAAATAAAAAAAAT
>JAGQVA010000114.1 GCA_020438265.1 Bacteroidota bacterium | reverse complement strand
GATTTGCCTATGATGATGAATAGCAATGGAGATGGAGTGGATATCCTCAATACAGGAAATCACCGGGCTCGAAATTAAAGAATTGGGTTACTGAATTTTTGCACAATGCTTAATGGGGGTGGGATTAGGTCCTGCCCCGTTTTGTTTGATTTCATTTTAGGGAATATTCATTTTTTCTGTTTTATTGAAACATGAAAAATCCCTTCACCACAGAAAAATCGTACTCCTTTACTCACTTAATCGTTTGGGCAATCCTCCTGCTCACAGCCTGCCAGGGCCTGGAGCACTCAGGCCCTGCCCCCCACCTCTTCTACCCCGACTCCAAACCCCGCACCCGCTGGTGGTGGTTTGCTACCGAAATCACTCCCGAATCAGTCAAACACCAACTCGACTGGTTAAAAGAAAAAGGCTTCGGCGGCGTAGAAATCGCCTGGGTGTATCCACTCTATCGCTATCAGGATGCCTATTTCAAGCGCTGGAACAAACGTTTTTACGCCAAAGACTCAACCGCTCAGGAGTGGCTCAGTCCGGAATGGCAGAATATCATGGTTTATACAAAAAAGTATGCAGACAGCATTGGCATGAGTTGTGATTTTGGGCTGGGTTCATCCTGGCCGGAGGGAGCGTCCTATCTTTCCAAAGAAGACGGGACACAGATTTATGGTGATACGACATTTGAGCAATTATTAACCTTTACCTGGGAATATCCAGTCAATGGTCGGGTATTGAATCACCTGGATAGCAATGCTTTTGATCGGTTTGTTACTCCCTTTGCCGAAGGGATAGCGCCTGCTTTAGCTGGTAATCCATCAGCCCTTTTCAGTGATTCCTGGGAAATCAAACTCAACGCCACCAACAAAATCTGGACACCGGGTTTTGAAGATGCTTTTCAAAAGCGTTTTGGTTATGATATCATTCCTTTTATGGAAGATAGTCTCGACAATTTCCCCGATGTACGCTATGACTATATGCAATTGCTTTCGGATTATGTGATCAATCAGTTTTACCGGCCTTATACCAACCGCAGCCATGCGCTGGGAGCTTTCAGTCGGGGGCAATGTCTGGCTTCTCCTACTGATATTATGGAAACTTACAGTTTCGTGGACGTTCCCGAAACAGAAGCCATGCTTAATAATCCCAATTATGCCCGCATTGTGAGTTCATCGGCGAGTCTGGCTGGCAAAAAGGAAATCTCCTGCGAAACCTTCACCTGTCCTTACGGTTTTCCCAATACCAATTTGCGCGAAGAACAAACCGCCGATCTCAAAATGATTGCCGACGCACTTTTTGTGCAGGGAGTGAATCAGATCTTCTGGCATGGAACGCCTTATAATGGCGTTGGCAGCGATTCTGTAGATTTTCTGGCTACCGTTTATGTTGGGCCTAATGGCAGCCTGACTGACGAACTCAAACCATTTAACGCATACATGCAGAAAGTCAGCCAGTACATGAAAAAAGGGCGCACCTATTCCGATGTGGCTGTTTACATTCCTTATGAAGATGGCGTGATGGCTGGGCCTTATCCCCGTGAAAAACAACGCGTTTGGGTTTGGGGACAATACGAAATGCGTTATCTCTACCCTCCGGAGGAACTGGAAGGCTATCATCCGCTTTGGATTAATCGCTCTTTCCTTCAGCAGGCTCGTTATGAGAAGGGCATTTTACATTGTGGCGACGCAGAATTTTCCTCCTTATACATTGATGTGGATTACCTTGACAGTGAAGCGCTGAGTGCGATTCTGGACCTGGCACGTGATGGTCTTCCCATTTGTCTGAAGAAAACTCCGCAAGAGCCAGGACATACTAAATCGGGGGATTATGCGCAGCGTTTGGAGGCGTTGAGCGCTCTTCCCAATGTCAAATCAAGTTTTGCTGAGACACATCCTTCACCGCCTTTAGTAACAGGAGATAGTTTGCCTGATTATTGGGGGCGGGTTACGGACGAGGAATTGTATTTGTTTTTTGCTCACCCTTTCTGTGAGGGGCTGAAATACCCGCTTACTTCGGGGGATTCGTTTACAGATTCGACTTTTACCAGGGATGTGGTTGTGCAGATATTTGAGGAGGAAATTCCTTTGAGCTTGGCGTTTAAACCTTATCAGTCATTGATGTATAGGATTGATAAGAGAGGAAAAGTGGAAACAGTGGATATTGAGTTTGTGCCAAAAGACCCTGTGATTAAGGAGAGGTCAAAGGAAAGGATGTATTTTTAAGGGATTTAAGCAGCATACCCTGTATGTTTTCGTTCTTCTACAGGAATGAAACCTAGGACAATATCCTGTCTGTCAACCCCTTTTTCCAATAATTCTTCTGCCACATCAATTTCAGTCCAGTTACACTGAATCCAGACTTTTTCGTCCTTAATATCAAAATGCATAACGCTATCATGAACAAATTCCTCCTTATCCCAACCTACCCGCATCAGTTGATAATGGTGGTTTTGATTATCAATAATGATCTGGTTTTCAACTTCCTTCATGTTTACAGGGTTGATCTGAGCATATTCCTGTAATATTGATAAAATAGCCTGTTGATATTTTTTTATTTTATCCATGTTGATATTTCTGTTTTATCAAGTCTGTAAACAATCAGCTTTATTTTTTTGTGCTTAATAAGTGCCTGTATAAACGGTCTTTGAAAAAAACTATCATAAGCACGTTTGGGAATAGCAAGATAAAGTTCCCGTTCTGGTTCATTGAAATCAAGTGCCAAAGAATAAATCTCATATTTTCCGACGGCCTCATGCATATCCTGAACGGGAGAAGCTTTGATAAAACTTTTGATTTCCACAGCTATCTTATGATTTCCCTTTTCTGCGGCAAGAAGTTTCTCTGCTCCCAAATCAATACGAAAATCTACTTTTCCAACGCTAAAGGAATACGGATCATCCGTGATTGTCCAACCGTCATTCTTTAAAGCTTCCCTTACATGATCGTGATAAATATCCTTTGCAGACATTCTAAATATTTAAAGTAAATATACGATATTTTAACTTATAGTGGAAGCACATGCTCCATATCAACAGCTTTATTGTTCGCTTTTATACTGCAAGGAAAATGGAGATTCTGGATATTTAATTTGCCCCGAAGGATCCAGTGATTAAGGAGAAGTCTAAGGAAAGGATGTATTTTTAAGGGATTCTCAAGAAATAGCCTCCGAAACCTTATCCCCAGTCTCCCCCTTCAACTCCTTCAATAACACACTCTCAGCCAAACGATCTGAATCCTGGTATTTCATTTTGGGAGCTCTTTTGGTGGAGGTTATTTTGTTGCTGCAAGAGGGTTTGTTTGCTTTTTGGTAGGTGGTTTGAACGGTTTTGGTTTTTCTGGCTCTTACTGCGCCTCCGGCTCCGATGATAATGTCTCTTCCTTCTTTGCTGGAGATGTTGCTGTTTGCGAATAAGGCTTCTATTTCCTCGAAAGCTTCTCTTTTTTCAGTGGTACCTGAGCGGTATTTTTTTGCCTGAGCGTATTTTTTGATGGCGGCGATGGCGAGATCTGGATTTACTTCTTCGGCAATCAGTCGCTTTAATGCCAGTACATTTTTTTCGCTGCCTTTTCCGCTAAACATGTCACGGGTTTGTTTATCGTATTTTTCTTCGATTTTCTTGAGGGCTTTGTTGCTGAGTGGCTTAACGATATTTGCAGCATAACCAGTGGCAGAAAACACCATAAATATGCCCATTAACATAAAGGTATTTACACATTTTTTCAGACGGGCAGATAAATCATTCAAATGTGAAAAAGGTATGCTTTTGTTAAATTTTTCCATGTTCTGTTTGTTTTGATTATGATACAATAACGGGAGAAATTGCATGGTAGACAGAGAAATGGAGATGAAGGGACGGTTTTTTATGAAGAATGGTCTTTTTTGGGGGGGAAGTGGTATACTTAATGATACAGTTTGGGCGAATTATTAGGATGTCTGATGTGCCAATAAGGTTTATTTGCGCAAATGAGATGGAATAAATCTGAAATTCTGATAAAAGTGTTTATCACGGGGTTGTGCAAAAAGGTCGAAAACCTTGTAGCGACGTATGGAATGTGCTGCTACAAGGCAAATTATCTTTTTACACAACCCTATTTAAAAAGCTTCAAGGTTTGAAAATTTACCATTTAAGTTACAACTGAAAATCTTGAGAGAAGAGTGAAAAAGAGCTATGACACGGAGGTACACAGAGAAAATAATACAGAGGTTCGCAGAGAGAAATTGGAGAAATTGTGTAGTATTTAATTTTAAAAATAGGGATCAGGAAAAAAGAATTACCCTATGTAGATTAGAAACTAATACTTAATTTTCCTCTTGTAAACAGAAAAAACTATGAGCCTTTCCATAAATATACCCCAATTCAATCACCCTGAGGTCAGTGTGTTTTATGAGTATGACTTATCTATTCCGCAGGAAAAAGTAGCTGATATACTGGCTTTGCCCAGAGCAACCCTGATTAAAGACATGGAAATGATGCTCGAAGATATGATCGAGCGATATGAGTTTTTTTATAATTATACAGATAAAGATAAATGGTGGGAATTTCCTACACATGCTTTGTGGATTTTGGTAGAACTTTCGGCGGAAGAGTCGATACCAACCATTCAGAAAGTATTAAGCCAAAATGGCGATTTCATTGAATTTTGGTTTGGGGACTTTTCAACGGAAGATTTCTGGGAGGTTGTATATCACCTTGGGAGGAATTCCTTGCCAATACTTCGACGAATTTGCCTTTATCCAGATGCTTCATGGATTTGTCGTGATATTCCGGGTGAAGCACTGGTACAAGTGGTGCTTAATCATCCGGAAAGAAGAACGGAAATCATCGACTGGTTTGGTTCTGTTCTGGGAGAGTTTCTTGCCATATCTCCTTCAGGTTCTGGCTGGGATTCTTATTTGGTTTCCTCGCTGATCCATAATGCTCTTGCTTTACAGGCCAAAGAATTATTGCCTGTCATTAAACTACTCTATGAAGAAGATTTGGTCATTGAAGAATTGGAAGGAGATTATCAATATGCAGTAGACGAAATTCAGGAGCCCCGCTATCCAGCTCGAAAAAGGAGAATTTTCTCAAATATTACTGAAAGATATGAAGATGCAATGACCTGGCATGGGTACAAAATGCGATATGATGAGGAATATAAAGCCCAAAACACACCCAAACCTTTTATTCAGAAAAAATCACCTTTCGATCCTTCTATTTCATTTATTCATAAGGGAGGAACTAATTACCGCCGCGAAGGCAAAAAAATCGGACGAAATGATCCCTGCCCCTGCGGTAGTGGGCGAAAGTATAAAAAGTGCTGTATGAATAAATAATAATATTATCTGTTTTCTCTAAACTCCTCCATATACTCCTCAATTTCTCCCAGCACACTCCCGTCCTCAATTGTCGACGGAACCTGATAATCCTTTTCATCGGCAATCGCCCTGAGGGTTTTTCGCAGGATTTTCCCGGAACGGGTTTTGGGAAGCCGATTGACAATGATCACATTCTTAAATGAAGCGACCGCTCCTACTTGTGCCCTTACCATGCTAATCAATTCTTTGGAGAGCTCTTCCTGAGAAATGGTGCTACCTGACTTTAAAACGACCATTCCCAGAGGAATCTGACCTTTATAACTATCTGCCATTCCGACGACTGCACACTCTGAAACTGCCGGGTGGGAAGCTACAATTTCTTCAAAATCGGAGGTTGAAAGTCGATGACCAGCCACATTAATCACATCGTCAATTCGCCCGGTAATGAAAATATACCCCTCTTCATCAATATAAGCTCCGTCCCCTGAAAAATAATATCCCGGAAATGGAGCTAAATAAGATGCCTTAAACCGATCCGTATCCTGCCACAGATTGGGTAATGCACCAGGAGGCAGAGGATATTTGATCACTAATGCTCCTTCTTCGTTAGGACCTAATGGATTTCCCGATTCGTCCAATATGTCGAACTCATACCCTGCTACTGCTTTTCCAGATGAACCTGGTTTTACCGCATACATCTCTATTCCCGTCATTTGGGCAATCATGGGAGAGCCTGATTCTGTTTGCCACCAGTGATCAATAACGGGAACTTTGAGTAGATCCTGGAGCCATTCCAGAGTTGATACATCACAACGTTCTCCAGCCAGAAATTGCCTTTTTAAGGATGATATATCGTATTTTTTGAATAGTTCTGCATTGGGATCTACTTTCCGAATGGCCCGAAAAGCGGTGGGAGCTGTGAAAAAGATATTTACTTTATATTCATCAATGATTCTCCAAAAAGCACCAGCATCGGGTGTACCAATGGGTTTTCCTTCAAACAAAATCGTTGTACAACCATGAATGAGTGGGCCGTAAACAATGTAAGAATGTCCCACAACCCATCCATAATCTGAACCCGCCCAATAGACATCCTCTTCAGATGCGCCGTAGACATATTTCATGCTGTATTTCATCGCCACGGCATGTCCTCCATTCTCCCGAATCACACCTTTGGGTTTTCCTGTGGTTCCTGAAGTGTAGAGTATGTACAATGGGTCGTTGGCATCCACGATAACATAAGTTTCGGGCTGAGATGCCTGATGCAGTTCTATCCAGTCAATATCGCGCCCGGTCTGCATATCGGCCTTGGCGAATTCCCTTTGCAAGACAACTACTTTTTCTACTTTATATTCGGCTTTTTCAATCGCATTGTCTACAACCGGCTTATAAGGGATAATCTTGTCGATTTCTTTACCTCCGGAAGCAGTAAGCAGGACTTTGGGCTGCGCATCGTCAATCCTGACTGCAAGTTCGTGTGCTGCAAATCCGCCAAATACCACCGAATGAATCGCTCCAATCCTTGCACAGGCTAGCATGGCAAAAGCTGTCTCCGGGATCATTGGCATGTAAATAATGACCCGATCACCTTTATTTACCCCCAGTTGTTTAAGCATGCCCGCGACCATTTCCACTTCATGCAGAAGTTGTGAATAGGTATAGGTTTTCTGCTGACCTGTTACCGGGGAATCATAAATAAGCGCCTGTTGATCGCCTTTTCCATTTTCCACATGATAATCCAAAGCCAGATAGGCAGTATTCAACTTTCCCCCTTTATACCAGCGATAAAGGTCATCTTCATCTTTGCTGAGGATTTCTTTGGGTGGTTCAAACCAATGAATGAGTGCTGCCTGTTCCTGCCAGAAGTTAACAGGGTCTTTAATACTTCTTTGGTAAAAATCGTAGTAGTTTTTCGGGGCCATATTCCTTTTCTATTGATTAATAGCAATATACAGAATTCAGAATATGTTCGGCATTGAATAAAAGCTATTTCTCCCTGACCAATACCGGATTCACTACCTCAATAACCTCATTGGATTCCAGATCGAGTTGATACTCATCACTGGTTATGGTTAGTGTTCCGCAAACTTTTGTACTTTTCACCTTAAAATCAAATTCATACACTTCTTCCTTCAGCCCTCCAAAACCGATCGTTGTCTTGGCCGGTCCAGTAGCTGTCAGACAGATTTCTTCCTCCCGGACTCCATCAATCCAGATTTTTATTTTGTTATCCATTTTCTCTCCGGAAGAAATGATTGTGTAATTGATACAAGGATATTCCTTTTCCGTTTCCAGAAAAAAATGCAGGGTCCTTAGATCTTTAGGGATATTTTTGGTTTCTCCCATTTCGAGGATGATTTTATCTTCAATTGGAAGGAAGTTTTGGTCGCTGCAGGCAACTACCATGACGAATAAGAAACTGATGATGAATGCGTTTTTCATGAGAATGAGTTTTAGTAATTTGTATACAAAACTAAAACGATCCTTCAATCCAAACCAGAACTATTTAACAGGCGTGTTGATCAGGCACTCAGCCGTAGATCATTTTTTACTTTTTTTTCTTCTTTCTTCCTTGTAGAGGAATCTATCTTAAGCAGATATTCCTGCTTTTTAATTAATAATTTCCACCATAAAATTGCTGGTATGGTTCCTCCCGAATGTTTCTCAAGGCGATAAGTCAGCTCAATATTAGGATCTTCTTTATCGTGTAAAAGTCTGTTTAATCGGCTAGGATGAATAGCAATATCTGAGGCAAACTCCTTTTGTGAACGCCTGATAACATTTAAGTATTCAGTCAGAAAACTTCCAAAATGCAGGTTGGGGTCAAAATAAGGAGCTTTAATGTAATCTGTAATTTGTAGCTTCAGTCTAACAAGCTCAGCAAACATCCTTTCCTGGTCACTATTTTGTCTGAGTTTTTCTTGCCGGACTAAAAGAATCTCTTCGCGAAGTTTTGACTCTTCTTCCTCACTTAATTCTACAGGAAACACATATCCTTCTACCAATTCCTCCGGGCTGTATTTTTTGCTTAGTTTTTTATAAATATCTTCATTCATATTCCAGGTAATTTTCAATTAGTTGGTTCGCTTGATAGCCTTCAATCGCTAGCTGGCGTCCATATTTTGCAAAGCCATACTTATTTTGATAATGATTAATGAGGAGAGTTTTGGGAACTAATGATACAAAACCCTGGTAACCTTTTTTAAATGCTTCTGCACAAGCAAATGCAATTAAGCATCCCGCAATCCCCTCTATTCGTTTGTTTTTACCTACCAATTCCTTTTGAACTTCCAATAGTTTGATTTCCAAACGGAGTTCTTCTGGATAATCCTCAATGTATAAAAGCCCTAAAATATCTGTGGTTTGTGAATCAAACAGTTTATAAACTTTTTCAATATCAGGCTTTCGCCAATCGAACTCAAACTGACCACTCTTTTTGATAAATAAAAAATCTTCAAATATTAGTTTCTCTATTTTTGCTGGAATCCTATCTCCGGTTTGGACCTCTACTATTTTCATGATTATACTTATCAGATTGATAAATATAATTAAATTAATTGATTAATTCAATCAATTTTTATTCAAAAATCCTAACCAAGAGCCTCTAACAAACCAATTCCCCAAAAGCACCATTCTCCTGAATCATCGCAATCAATTTCTTCTGAAAAACACATTTCCGCTTTTTCGCATAACCTTCGCTGGCATATCCCATGATTTCTGCGATCTCACGCATTTTTTTCCCTTCAAAATATAAGGTCAGTACTTTTTGTGCTTCCTGAGGAAGGGTATTGAATATTTTGTCAAATAATTGAACTTTTTCCTGCTCCTCTAGATAATCGTCGATTCGTTCCAAATCACCCGTTTCGATCTCAAATACATCCAAAGGTAATTCATTCGTAATCCGGTTCATTTTCCTTAACTCTTTTGACCAGAGGTTTCTGCAAACGGTCATTAAATAAGCTCCGAAAGATTTACGAAAGGTAAAATCAGGAGACTGCACATTTTTGTAAATGATCATTAAAGCCTGCTGGAAAATGTCTCTGGCTTCTTCCTCATTTCCTTTTCTCCTTCGAATATAATTTTTTACCAATGGGAGATATTCACGGTAAATAGCCATTATCGCCCGCTCATCACTTTGGCGAATTGCTTCAAAATTTTGTACACAGGTATCGCTTACTTTTGGGTTGTTGGGGTGGGATGTTAAATTGAATGACATTGTTTTGTTTGTTAAGTCCGTGTTTGTTTTGAAACAAAGGTGGGACACGGGCCTTTTTTTGTCATTCACTTATATTGCATCGGGTATAACGTATATTGCACAGAAAATAAATACCTGTCTATCAGGTGTTTACATATTTTTTTTTAAAATAATTCAGGTATAGTTGTGGAGGGCGAGAGGATTAATATTTATATTTGCCCGGAAAAAGAATAAAAAATTTTATGAAAGTACAGCTAAATACGGATAAGAACATTCAGGGTACAGAGAATCTGGAAAAATTTGTGTCTGAAAAATTGACACACTCCTTAAAACATTTTGCCAACAAGGTCACTCGAATCGAAGTACATCTTTCAGATCAGAACGCCAATAAAGGCGGTGCTGATGATATACAATGTAAAATTGAAGCCAGAGTTGAAGGCATGCAGCCTGTGATCGTGCAAAGTAGAAGCGGCTCAAAAGAGAAAGCCCTGGATGAAGCTACTGATAAAATGAAAGCGACATTGACCACTATCATTGGAAAAATGAGAAATAAATAATGACTCGCCAATAAAACCTATGAGTAGTAGTGTTCTCTGGGAACCTGCTACTCATAGCTAAATCGTCCCATCCCAATCATTCTTACTACAGCCGCTCCAAAACCCAGGTCGTCTTCCGGTGAACCGTCCCCCCATTTCCAGATCCATCACGCCGAAAAAAACTCCATTTCTGTCGACTGGGCTGATCTTCTTCAATCGTAGCAATCATATCACAGTGGAATAGATCCTGGCAATAGAAATAATAGAAAAAGACTCTTTTCTGCTCTTCTTCACTTTTAAAGGGAAGGTCGCGCCATGAATAGTTGCTACTTACCAGTTCTATTGTATAGTATAAAACCTTTGCAGACTGATCGATTCCATCACCTTCTCTTAAGGTAAGCGTACCGATATCGGTTCCTGAAGAAACCTGTTCTACACTTCCGTCAGGATTA
>JAGQVA010001158.1 GCA_020438265.1 Bacteroidota bacterium | reverse complement strand
AACCGTGTTTATTTATGAATTGAATCCATGAGATTTTGTTGTTTGGGTCGGACTTTGGAAAGTCCGACTACTCGATTCCCTCTAACCACGCAGTCAATTCCTCATAGGTAAACGACTGCTCCTTAAACTCTCGTATCCCTGCCGAAGGTTTAACGATCAAAGTCGCAGGAATCGCGCCTGACCACTCCGGGCTCACCTTGTCAATCCACGCATTATAATCCGGAGCATTCAGCAGAATTACCTCAGCCTGGATGCCCTTACTTGCCACAAACGCCTCCACCTGTGCTTTCATACTGGCAAAGTCCAGGCTCACAAAAACCACCTTCACATTTCTGTCAGCATACTCTGTGTTCACCCGCTCAAACTCCGGCAATTCCTTCACACAAGGCCCGCACCAGGTTGCCCAGAAGTTATAAATCATTAACTGATCAGAATGTTCATTCACCCGCGCCTCAAAGGTCGGATAATCGATCATTTCGATTTCCCGGGGTTGTGCGAGGAGTAAATGGAGGGGGAAGAGGGTCAGAAGAAAGATGAATATTTGTTTATAATTCATTGATTATTAGTTTATTGAGGGCCTTTTTTCTCACCACATAGCCACGGCTTCGCCTATAGTGTATATAGCCATCACATAGTTAAAGGGGAGAAAACATAGGAAAAAAGAATCCAGCTATGTTTTTGCTATATTTACTCTATGGCTATGTGGTAAAAAACAACACCGCAAAAAATCTTCATTCAAAACGCTGACCTAAAAGTAAAATTATTTCCTGAAGAAAATCTGAAGCTGGAGTGGTGGGAATTGCGAGAACAATAGCCGCACTTTTCATAAACCTTTTGCCAGAGCATTACCTTTTAAATTATACTTTCTTGTTTCTTGTTTTTACTTTTAGGGAAGTATTTAGCCTTAATTACCCATGAACTTCTCCCTGACAAATATTGACGACCAACAAATCTCACTTGACAACTTCCCCCACGCCAAAGGTTTTATCATCATCTTCACCTGCAATCACTGCCCTTACGCCATTGCTTATGAAGAAAGGATACAAGCAATCCAGGAAAAGTATGCCCCTCTGGGTTTTCCGGTCATTGCTATCAATTCCAACGATCCTCATAAATATCCCCAGGATTCCTTTGAGAATATGAAAATCAGGGCTGCGAGCAAAGGATTTAACTTTCCTTATTTGTTTGATGAAACCCAGGAAATTGCGCGCATGTACAGGGCAACTCGTACGCCTCATGTTTTCCTTTTGCAAAAGGCCAATGGTGGTTTCAATCTGGTTTATCAGGGTGCTATCGATGATAATTACAAGAATCCGCAAGCCGTTACGGAGACCTATCTCACCGACCAGGTTGATGCTTTAATCGCTAACGGTGAGGTGCCTTATCGCGAAACGCCTCCCATTGGCTGTACCATCAAATGGAAATAGGATGGACTATCATGATCTGAAAAGCAAGTTTATAGAGGTTGCGGAAGGAGTAAAAATCCAATGCAGATATAATACCTCTAAGGGAAAATCCATCATTTTTCTGCATGGATTTCCGGAGTTTGGTTTTGGCTGGCGAAATCAGATTCCCGCGTTTGCTGACGAATATCAAATTATTGTCCCGGACTTAAGAGGGTATCATCTCAGCAGCAAACCCAAAAGCGTGAAAGCATATAGTCTCGAAAATCTGGTCGGAGATATTCTGGCCATTATGGATGATTTTGGGTTAGAAAAAGCTACAATTGTCGCGCACGATTGGGGAGGAGGCATTGCCTGGACACTAACCAGTCTTTTTCCTGAAAGGGTGGAGAAATTAATTATCCTGAATATGCCTCACCCGGACGAACTGAAAAGACAGCTGCGGCAAAATTTCAAACAACTGCGGCGAAGTTATTATGCGATTTTGTTTCAAATTCCCCTGCTTCCAGAACTATTTTTCCATGCTTTTCCCAATTGGTTTTTTAGAACGGTCTTTAAGAA
>JAGQVA010001157.1 GCA_020438265.1 Bacteroidota bacterium | reverse complement strand
TAGTGTCTGAAAAATCCTTGTGAATAGTTGATTCTTTTCCTGTTCATTGATGCGGCTATCGATTCTGTCAGCACTATCCCCGACAATTTCCAGGGGCAATTGATTGGTAACACGAGAGGCCTTTCTAAATTGCTTTAACCAGATATTCCGGCATATTGTCATGAGATAGGCACCAAATGATTTATAAAATGTGAAATCATTGGCCTGCACTTTTTGGTAAATGACGATCAAAGCCTGCTGAAATATATCTCTTGCATCATCTTCTGTTCCACTTCTTCTACATATATAAACTTTAATCTCCGGAAGAAATTTACGGTAAATATCAGCGATGATTTTTTCATTACTCGTGCGAATCCCTTCAAAATATTGAATACAGGTGGATCGTATTTCGTGATTGTTCTTGGCAGGTGAATGAGAATTTTGTGTGTAACGCATATTTGTCTTTTAAGGTCTGTGTTTGTTATGCAACAAAGATGGGAGGAAGACCTTTTTTCCTGCTGGACAAATATTGCAATGAGTAGCACAAATATTGCATTCATCCCAAAACACTGATAGTCAATCCCTTATAATTATTTTTTTAGCTATTAACTGTTGGTTCCGGCTAATAGCCAATAGCAAAAAGCTAATAGCTATTAATTCCTTATATCACTGGGGTTGGTTCCAAATTCCTTTGTAAACATCCGGGTAAAGTAATTCGGATCATTAAATCCCACATCGTAGGCAACTTCAGCAATGGTGAGATCAGTGGTTTGGATCAGTTCCATTCCTTTTTGGAGACGAATGCTTCGGATGAACTGAGAGGGAGTCTGATCGGTAAGCGCTTTGAGCTTTCGATAGACTTGCGTATGGCTTAGGTTTACCGCTTCACATAATTGCGGAACTTCCAGTTCGGAGTTGTCGAGATTGGCTTCCACAAAATCTTTCAACCTGGTGAGAAACGCATTTTCAATAGGATGATTATCCGATGGGGGTAAAGCGTCTTTCGCCGCCAGAGAATAATACGCCTGTAACTGCTTTCGCAATTCTCTTAGTTTTTCCAGGCGAATCAATAGTTCTTCTTTATTGAAAGGTTTGTTTAAGTAAGCATCTGCTCCCTGGCGTAATCCGGTAATTTTATCTTCCTCACTCGACAGCGCAGTTAGCAAAATGATCGGAATATGGCTGGTTCTTTCATCCTGTTTCAGGATTTCACATACCTCAAACCCATTCTTTTCAGGCATCATCACATCACTGATAATGATGTCTGGCACAATTTCAATCGCCAGATCAACACCTTCCTGCCCATTAGCGGCGACCTTAATCTGGTACTCATCCTCCAGACACATTTGAATATAGCTGACAATATCCCGATTGTCTTCAATGATCAGGAGGATGGGAGCATCTGTCAGCTCCTTTGAAGTTTCTTCTGTTCCCGGAGTTGATATGGCAGGTTCCGGATGAAATGCAGGAACAAATTCCCGGGATTTTACGTCTCCCTCTTCCGCTTTAAGAATAGGTAACCGTACCCGAAATATACTCCCTTTACCCACCTCACTTTCTACCTGTATCTCCCCTTTCATGAGTTTGATCAATTCTCTGGTCAAAGCAAGACCAATCCCGGTACCGGCCTGCTTTCGGGTAGCTGAATTATCAGCCTGATAAAAACGATCAAAAATATAGGGTAGATGCTCCTTTTCAATCCCGGGCCCTTCATCCTTCACCTCAACCTGAAAATAATCTTTGCCTTCTTTTTGTATCTGTGAAAAATAAACCTCCACAACTGTCCCTTCAGGAGAAAATTTTATCGCATTAGAGATCAGGTTGGTGAGAATATGTTGTAGTTTTTCCTCATCAATATTCATGATCAGTTCTTCACAATCAGAAATTGTCTTCAAACGAACCTGATTGATCTCAGCAAATGACTGGAAGGATTCGGCCACATAAGTCAGAAAGGGAATGACATTCACAGGAACACTCTGGAGTTT
>JAGQVA010001156.1 GCA_020438265.1 Bacteroidota bacterium | reverse complement strand
TAGTGTAGTGTGGGTACATAGGAATTTGATATAGGTAATTCTTTCAAGATAAGGAGTGATTGGGTATCTTTCAATATTTGGGTTAGAATAACTTCGATTAATGACCATTATAGATTCCTCACTATCGTTCGGAATGACGGTCTCCGTCCGTGGGGCATACACCCGTCGCGCGACGGGTGTATAAACCCCTATGACGCAACGTCATCTCGACCGTAGGGAGGGATCTATCACTTATCTTAAAGATTTATTAATCTGATTGCACAGGGAAACCAGCATAACATACCTACTGATTGAGGGAAACGACGACCCGGAAGCCGACACGATTGACCCGAGAGACTGGCCCGAAGTTGCTGCGATAAGTAGAACGGCAACTCCCTGAAGGGTAGTTCCAGCTACCACCGCGAATAACGCGATAATCACCCTCTCCGGGGCCAGTTGGATTTTCAATCGCTCCCTGTTTGAGGCAGGTTTGATAATAGGACTCACCATATCTATCCTTACACCATTCCCAAACATTTCCTGACATATCATAAATGCCTAATTCATTTGGATTCTTGTTTCCTACTGGACGAGTGCTTCTATTTTTATTCTCACCATAGACCATCTTCTGCAGCCAACCTTTAGATTTCTTTGAATTTTCATCAAACCACCCCACCTCATCCAGGTTATCACTGCCTGAATAAAGATGGTTCCGACTCTGATTCCCGCCCCGCACTGCGAACTCCCACTCCGCTTCTGTAGGCAACCTATAGTTCAAACCGGGGTATTTTTGATTGATTTTTTGTAAAAACTTCTGAACATCATCCCAGGAAACACTTTCCACAGGACAATCAGGACAATTCTTAAAAGAACTCGGATTTTCCCCCATAACCTCCTCCCACTGTCTCTGAGTAACAAGATATTTCCCGATATAAAATGAAGACAATTTCACTTTATGAACAGGTTTTTCATTATCGTTTCCATCATCACTCCCCATCATAAAAGTCCCTCCCTCCACAAACACCATCTCAATTGGTCCATTGGAAAGATCTTTAGGAGAAATGTTAATCTCTGGTGAAAATACTTTTATAGTTGATTCTGTTATTTCCTTGACATCAGAAATCCGTTGAATCTCCAACTCAGCTTCCGGAACATATCGACTATTGGGATATTCCTTTATGAAAAATTTCAAGGCTAATATTCCCAGTTTCTTTGCCAGATCGAAAGCCATTTTCTCTCCAGGATCAACATTTTCTAATATTCTTCGAGGTAAAAAAACAAATTGGCCTCCCTGATCTCCGGCATCAAAAATAAAGTCAGCTGAGGGAGTTTGGGTGGAATTTCGGGGAAGGCTTTTCTTTACGTGAGACTCCAGATCTTTCGCATAAATGGGGCTCCCCAAATACCTCATCAGATACTCAATAATGCAATGGGCAAAAGGGCTATGTTCTCCATTGACTCCATCCGAAACAACCTGTTTGCGACCTGAGGTAAGCACTCTCCGGGAGGGAAACTGATCAACCAGATTCACATGGCTATCAATTTTTCTTAAAATCATGGTGCCCGCGAAGCAGGAGTCAATCAGTAAATATGTATGATGGCTTTTGATGTTTTTGAGCATGGCCCGAATCCGATCGTTAGGAATATAATGAGCCCGCTTATTCAGCGCCTCTACCGGAACCCAGAAACCTTCCGTTTCCTGGCGATTCATTACACCATGACCGGCAAAATAAATCAATAAATTATCAGCAGGCGTAACGAGATCTTCTAAATCGTACAGTTTACCAAGAATCCCCTCACGCGTTGCATCCTGGTCAAATAAACTAATCGTATCCTGCTCATCAAATTGATAATGCTCCAATAAAATATCCCGAATCGTTTTAGCATCGCGTACGGCATTATTTAGATGAGGGAAGTGTCTGTATTTATTGATCCCAATGACCAGTAAATAGTTCTTTCCTCTGGACTTTTTTTCTTGTTTTGAGT
>JAGQVA010001155.1 GCA_020438265.1 Bacteroidota bacterium | reverse complement strand
TGTAGGACAAGGAGAATTCATTACCAAAAACACAAAAGTAAAGAGTTCATAATGGGGCATAGATATAACGAATTACTTCCAGCTAAGCATTTATATCTGTGAAATCTGTGTTATCCGTGGGAGGTTTTCACAAAGTGCACGTGAGTGAGGATCAATTAAACAACTTCCCTTCTTTGTGGAATTCCTTGCGAATTCCTTTTTTAATATCGTCAGAATTAACCATAAAATCGCCTCTTCCAAGAGATTCCAGGCAACAATACTGCACAACATTCACAATGCCTGACCCTGACAGTTCGTATTTTTTGGACAAATTAACCAGATCAACTTCCGGGCTGAGTTCGACCTTATCAGGAAATGACAATTCCCAGAGTTTCAGCCGCTCATTGTCATTGGGCATAGGGAAATGGATCACAGACTGAAACCTGCGCATAAAAGCATCGTCGATATTGCTTTTGAAATTGGTAGCCAGAATGACCAGGCCATTATACCCTTCCACACGCTGGAGCAGATAAGCCACTTCCTGATTGGCGTATTTATCATGCGCATCTTTGACATTGGTGCGTTTTCCAAACAAGGCATCAGCCTCGTCAAAAAACAGGATCCAGTCCTTGTCCTGGGCTTTTGCAAATAGATTAGAAAGGTTTTTTTCGGTTTCTCCGATGAATTTGGAAACGACCATCGACAGGTCTACGCGGTACACATCTTTTCCTGTGTATTTACCCAAAAGGCTTGCTGTCAGCGTTTTCCCAGTTCCCGGAGGGCCATAAAACAAGGCCCTGTACCCTGGTTTTAATTTTCGCTGCATCCCCCATTTGTCCATCAAAACATCCCCATATTCAATCCAGGTCTCCAATTCGTGAATCTGTTCAAGGGTCTGATCATTCAGAATCAGATCATCCCATTCCATTTGCGTTTCAATCATTTCGGCAGGGAAAGTCATGCTAAAACGGGGGCGACTAAATTTGCCAACTGTGCAAATGTCGACGTATTCTTGTGAAAGGATAAGATTTCCACTCATGCGAGGTTCCCCCTGTGGAGTTTCGGCCAGCCAAAGGATGCGTTTCCGGGCAAACACATGATCCTCACCAAAGATTTTTTGAATTTGGAATCGCTTGTCAATATCTGTTCCACCTAATAAAAACAAAGCCGTTTCTCCAGTAGGCAAAAATCCCCTGTATTTTTCCCCTCTTATGCCTCCAATCTGCGGAAAATCTCCTGCCTCGGGTAAATGTTTTTGTATGACACGATCGAAAAAATCAGATTGAATATGCGGAGCAAGAGCAATCAATACAATCAGAAATTCTTCTTCATTCAGGCCGAATTTTTGGGCAAATAACTCCAAATGAGACGGTTTCCCTTTTTTAGCGGGTTTTTGAAATGAAAGTTGTCCTTTTTTCCCACTGAAAAAATGTTCCAGCCGCTGTTTGATCACGTCGGATAAATAGTTGAGAGCCTCCTCAAGCGCCAATTTGGAAACTGCGTCTTTCATGGATTTCAAGTTGATTGATTATTGCCGTTTTGATGGAAAGTATGAGCCAGCTCATGAGCCAGCAAGTATTCTCCCGCATAGGTATATGGATTAAATTCCCCCTCATTAAAATAAATATCATAACCGTGAGTAAAAGCTTTCGCCTTCAACATTCGGGTCAATTGCACAGCATCCTCTCCCGTGTGAATGCGAACCTTATGAAACTTTGCCCCAAATTTTTCTTCCATCCTGATTTTCAGATCCCGGGGAAGCGGGCTGCCCTTTCCCTTGGTTTGTGCTAATAACTCCTCAACGTTTCCACCTTTTTTCTGAGTCTGGCTAGTTTCACTTCCTTCATGCATGGATTGGGCTACCGTTTCGTCTTTCTCCTGTTCCTCTTCGCCCATGGTTTGAGCTACCGTTTCGTCTTTTTCTTTTTCCTCTTCACCCATAGTTTGTGCCGTCTAGTCCTTTTCTTTTTCTTCTTCGCCCATCGTTTG
>JAGQVA010001154.1 GCA_020438265.1 Bacteroidota bacterium | reverse complement strand
TGTTTCCCAAATCGTTATCAGCTTGCCCCAGATAGGTAACTTTGCCTACATGATTGTGGTTGGGGAGCATATTAATATTCATGTTAGTATTTTCTACACCGTAAGGCTGTCCTATTTGGTGTGTAGACAAACCGGGGCCTGTTCCAAACTGCGTGGCGGCTCTCCCCCGAAGATCGGGTAATTTAAACTGTGTTCTTCCATCACCGCCATAGATAGTTCCAAGGAGAGAAAAGAGAGCGGTATATTGAGCGATTGGCAGGGTTTGTCCCGCACAGAAAGCCCAGTTTCTTGGAGCAAAATTACCACCAAAGAGGCGAATTTCTCCTGTATATCCGTTGTCCATATTATATTTTTTTATTGAGTGTAAATCAGATACAAATTAAGGATTTCTGGACGGGTAGCGCCCAAGTAAAGCAATGATATAAGTAACCGTAAGGGTAGGTTGCTGGTTATATATTCCTTGTCCAGATCCTCCGGTATTATTAATGGTTATGGGAAATTCCTGAGGTCCCAAATTGACCGGATTGTTTCTGGTTTGGGTATAAATAAATTCATCAGAACCATCGCCGTTACTATTGGCCATATATCTGCCTTCCGGACTTACAGAACCTCCAGCAGCAGTATTAGCCAAAGGCAGGAACTCTCCTTCACCACCTGTATGTGTATGAGGAGCCATCTGACTGGCATTGATTACGTTGGTTTCAGTGCCAAATTTTTGGCCTTGTATTACAGGTTTCAGACCAGGACCCGTTCCTGCACTGGTTGGGATTCGGCCACGCAGATCAGGCAAACCAAAAGTGGTCCGGCCGTCACCGCCATATATCGTACCAAGGATTGAAAAAAGAGCTTCATTTTGTGATACAGAGAGCAGTTGACCTTCACATAAGGCCCAGCCTTGAGGGGCAAAAGTGCCAGCAAACATGCGGATTTCTCCTATTAAAGGATCCATATATTTAGTGTTTTTGTTTTAAGTTGAAAAGAAAAATTAGCTTCGTGATGGGAATAAACCACTAATACAAATAATGTAATTCACTACCTGTGTAGGTTGATAATTATTGATCTCAGTTCCACTACCAGAACTTAACGCTTCAAAAGTGGTTGTTTGCTTTGCCATCGTGGTATTATGGTCATTGCGATAAATAGGGTTCCCGGCATCAGTCGTTTTGGAAGGATGGTTACCAGACGGACTGGAATTATTATCCTTCTCATCAATTCCCAACTGGTAAAAAGTAGCATTATTAGCAGTATGAGAATGGGCAGGTAGTTGTCCTGCATTGAGGGTGTAGGTTTGGGCGCCAAATGTTTCACCTAAATTTCGGTTGGTAAGCCCATCCCCGTGACCAGCACCTACAGCATAACGGCCACGAAGATCCGGAAGAGCAAAGGTTGTCCGACCGTCGCCACCGTAAGTAGTACCCAGGATAGAATAGAGCGCCTGATTTTGATTAATGGGAAGAATCTGGCCCTGGCATAAGGCCCAACGATAGGGAGCGAAATTACCGCCAAACATGCGAATTTCGCCTAAATAAGGTTCCATACATTAATTAGTTAATGGGTGAATGATAGAAAAAATGAATAGATGAATAATTATCTCTATTCGCAGTACCTAACAATATAGATTTTATTTTTAGATAATTGAAATTTTCATTCCATATTATCATAGACATTTTCAGACCTTCCAGGTTTTCGAAAACCTGGAAGGTCTGACTATAAATCAAATCTTCTCAGAGAAGAAATCTCAATGCATACACTCCATCCCAATGGGAGAACCATCAGGCAACGTCTCCGCTTCAGGTAATGGAATCACTGCCGGATTTTTCTGAAAACTGCGAATCTGGCTTAATGTATAGTGATAATGAGCTTTTTGATTCTCATCACTGGTTTTCTGATTTTCCAGCCAATTCGCCAAAGCATCCAGTTTGTAATGGGCCAATGCTTTTGCCTGTCCGGAGCTATTGGGTTGATTGGCGAGAT
>JAGQVA010001153.1 GCA_020438265.1 Bacteroidota bacterium | reverse complement strand
ATTATTAGTACACCAGACTTCAAAAGCGTAAACAAGTTTTTTTAAAAAAATAGAATAAACGTTTTCCCTTCTTATACAGTCTGGTTTATAAGTGGTTCATTATCTTATATTTAAACCCTGATTCATACTTTTATTTTTTCTAAAATTTATTGCGAATGAAAAAGTTTATTCTTTCTGTTTTCTTTTTGATTAGCATGATTCTATTTGCCTTTGCTCAAAATTTAACTCCCACAGTGGTCGATATTCCCATGCGTGATGGAAATACCCTAAAGGCTGATATTTATCTTCCCGATACAATCAATCAGTATCCAACCATTTTGATTCAAACGCCTTACTCCAGACTCACGGCACGATTAGGGCTTCCTTTGGGGATCGGCAAAAATCTTTCACAAAGCCCTTATGCATTCGTAGTAGTGGATTGGCGTTGCTTTTGGGGCTCTGCTGCTGCCTGCACAGCCAATCCAAATCGCGGAGAAGATGGTTATGATGTGGTCGAAAATGGATCGCCACCCAGACATGGTCCAATGGGCGCATTGGTACCTGGGGGCCTTCGGCTTTGGGAAGAATTCAATTTTTGACAGCCAAAGAAAATCCTCCTTCTCTGGATTGTATTGTTCCGCTGGTTGCAGGATCTCAAACCAATTATGAAGAGTATTTCCCCGGAGGAGTCGCCCGAACAGAATATATTGCCCAGTTGGAAAACCTGGGATTTGGAGGGTCTTCCATTTATTATAGCAATCCTGTCAAAAACATTGTCTGGGATATTGTCGAAAGTGGGGCATTTTATCCCGACGAAATTCATGTCCCTGCTATGATGATTGGTGGCTGGTATGACCATAATGTCATTGTTATGATGGAGCTCTTTCCCGCAATACAAAGTTCTTCCCCCCCTGATGTCCGGGAAAATCATCGCCTTCTCATGGGCCCCTGGGTACATGGAGGGACAGGGCCAGCCTATGTCGGTTCCAAAGTTCAGGGAGAATTGGAATACCCTGAAGCGGAAAAATGGAGCGATTCACTGGCAAGGGTTTTTCTCGATCATTGGTTACGAGATCTTTACCCTGAATGGAATAACTCTCCTAAAGTTCAATATTTTCAAATGGGAGAAAATCAGTGGCAGGCAGCCCCAACCTGGCCTCCTGATGGAGTGCTCGAACAGAACTTCTTTCTTCATCCCGATCAATCAATCCAATCCTTCCCTGTTTCTCAATCTTCAGGAGAATTATCCTTTTCCTACGATCCTCAAGATCCCTCGCCTACAGACGGAGGCCCCACCTTGAGTAATGATTTGACACAAGGCCCCGTAGATCAGCGGAAAAAGGTAGAAAACCGAAATGATATCCTCATTTTCACTTCTGATCCCTTTCAAAAACCAGTCAGAATTCAGGGAAAACCACAGCTGGAGCTGATGGTTTCTTCCGATCAACCTGATACTGATTTTGCTGTGCGGTTGACGGATGTTTATCCAGACGGCAGGTCGATGCTTTTGGTAGATGGTATCCGAAGAATGAGATTTCGCAATGGTTTCAGAGCCACAGATACGATGGTTATGAACCCGGGAGAAATGTATTCGGTAAGCGTTGAAATGCCAGACCTTGCTCATACTTTCATGCCGGGCCATCAAATGCGGGTAAATATCACTTCCTCCAATTATCCGCGATTCAATCGAAACATGAATACAGGAAAAGAGATGTACCCCAATTTAAATGGAGATACGCTGGTAAATCCCCGTGTTGCAACCAATACGGTTTTCCTGAATGCTGTTTCCCCTTCTAAACTGATTTTTCCGGTTACTGATTCTGTGTTTACAAACGTGGACCAAAATATAAGAAATGAG
Organism: Bacteroidota bacterium; assembly: GCA_020438265.1. Lineage (GTDB taxonomy): Bacteria > Bacteroidota > Bacteroidia > J057 > J057 > JAGQVA01. The sequence goes on along the minus strand of JAGQVA010001153.1, from coordinate 140 downwards.
CTGGGAGTCAGAATGATTCCCAATCCTACTCAGGGTCATTCTCGCATTGAGTTTTCAGACAATCGTCCCGGAGAAATTGAAATCACGATTTACAGCATACCTGGCCAGAAAGTCTGGAATGGGTTGATGATTTATTCTGG
>JAGQVA010001152.1 GCA_020438265.1 Bacteroidota bacterium | reverse complement strand
AGGAGATGCAAAAATTGCTTTTATTCACCCATTTGCGACGTATGCAATACGCCGCTACAAGGCAAAATACCTTTTTACACAACCCCTCCCACAAAGCCAGTTTCCTTCGGAAACCTGTTCAATGGCCGCCAGCCCCCTTCTTGAGGGGGGCGACCAGCGGAAGGGGGTACAATGGAGAATACCTGAAAGGTCTAATGTGAAATAAAATATTTTGTAATAATAACTACGAATCAATACAACTGACCCTAAACGCCAATTACATCCCTGAGATCTTCAGGGGAATGGACTCTTTTGCCAGTCGGCTCCAGAACGAAGGTATACTTACCTCGGGGTTTTTGAGCCGCGAAATCTTCGCTATCAAAAATAACCACTTCACTGTCTTTAGTGAAGGCTACAATCATACATTCAGCCCCTTTAGGATATCTGAAACCACTCCATCCATAACGGTAATAGGTAACCACAGACTGGTCTTTTTTGATCACCAGGAAGATTTGATCAACAGTGTCTTTGCTGTCTTTGATTTCAAAATTGGCAAATACCTGTTGAGTGGGAGCTCTGTATATCCGGTCGCAATTATAAATGCCAAAGCTGGAAATGCTGAAAGTACGCTGAAAGCGTGCCTGTCTTTCAAATTGCGTTTCCCGTTTTGCTTCTGCCAGTAATTTGGCTTTCAGCGCATCCTGCTTTTTCTTGATTTCCTCATAAGTTGCCATCGCCTGGGCGTAATCTTCTTTTTCCACTACCGGAGTTACAAGGAGTTTCGCCTCTTTTTTCGTTTCATCGTCTGTCAGGGTCAAATAATAAAGCCCTTTTTTCCTTTCATGCTCAACCACAAATGCATTGGACCAGATTTCACCGATTACGGCCTGAACGTCTTCAGGTTTGACAACCCCTTCCTCCTGAACAGAAGCAATCTGCCAAACCAGGTTCTGATAAGGAGAAAGATTGGGGAACTCAGAATAATCCACGTCAAAATCAAAAGGAGTCTTGCCAGGTTGCAGAGTCTGCGGCTTAAATGGTTCTGCGGGTAAATCAGCCAGCACTTTATCCATCGCTTTTTTTACTTCTTCAGATAAAGGCATAGGCTGAGAGCGGGACACTTCTTCGTAAGTCCAGGCGCCAGTTTCTTCATCGAGAGAGTACAGATTATATCCATCATCTTCCACAAAAGAGGCCATTCGTACTTCGATTTCTTTGCCTTCAGCGATAAAAACGGGTTTACCATTTTGGCTGGCACGAATTTCCATCATTCCCGCAGTCTGGAAATTATGTGAAACACCGGCAGAGTCATATACCATAGGGATACCACTCATCAGAATATCGGCAACATCGTGAAATTCGCGGTAAGAAAATTCAACTTCTCCTTTGACTTCTTCGCCATTCTCATCTACCAAAGATCCGGCAGGAATGATCAGTTCTGTTCCATTTTCAAATATAACTTTCTCATCCTGAGAGGGTTGAATCATAAAGTCACGTAAAGGTACATTTACATTTTCCAGTGGAGGAGCAATTCTATTTGCTACAGCCATCACTTCAGGGGTTTCTTCCATATTATTGGAAGCCGTTGTTTCGTACTGGGAGTCGTTTTCGGGTGCACAGCCTATCAAAAAGGCGGCAATCAGGAATACAGCAAGAATAGCTTTTTGCATGATAAATAGTCGTGTTTTATAGGTACAAAAGAATAATTCCAACATAAGGATCAATGGTAATCATTGATGCGAATCAGCTTGCCATAGGTTGACAAATTGCTAAAACATAAATCTATAGGGAGGGGTTTTTATTAGTTTTTAAATATACAGAATAATATTTGGAAAGTTAGTAATATTCTGGATTTTTTTCGGAAATCGAAATATGATATCCGTAGGGACAAGGCATGCCTTGTCCCTACGTGAATTCCCTATAATACCGGTTGCAACTGCATCAACTGTTCCTTGATGCCCTGAAAACCAGTTATAGCAACTTCTTCAGGAGTAAACG
>JAGQVA010001151.1 GCA_020438265.1 Bacteroidota bacterium | reverse complement strand
TTCCGGGATGATATATTCAAATGAAAAAGTATCAGGTTGGCTCATTTGATTTCCATTCAGATCGGTAATTCCTTCAATAATCAATTGATAAGATTGAGGACTTATAAACGGATCAGCAAAATGAATCGAGAGCTGTTTGGAAGAAACACTGTCTTTGGAAACGAAATAAGGATGAATTTCCCCCGGAATTAACCGGAAGTGATGATTTAAACTACTTTCGACAGATTCATTAAAAGTAATAGCGATGGTTTGAGAATCGATAATCCAGCCAGAGGAGAATGCAGGCGGAATCGTATCAATGATTTCTTCTCCAACATAGATATTATCAAAGAAAAACTCATCTTTTCGACTGGCGGTATGTTTGACCTGAATGCCAAAAAACGCAGAACTTACATAAGTTGTATCCAGAACTGTTCCTTCAAGAAAGAAGTTTCCTGTATGGTTTACGTCGGTAAATAGCGACCATACTCCATCCTGTGTTCTGCGAATTTTGACTTGAGCATGAATAAAATCACTTGCTCTTCCATCGGCACCATCTATCAAAAGTGTTGATTGGTTTCCATCTTGCCTGTATAAGTCATAGCTGTCATCAGAACCGCTTTCTCCAACCTGCAGGTAATAACCATTTAATGGGCCATTTAAGCTGTCCTGATCCGAAGAAAGGTAAATTCTGATATAATTCGACGTGCTGGGACTAAAAGCATAATCCATGTCAATTCTCCATTCTGTATTTCCAAAGTGAGAATTGGGTGTAGACAGATAGATGATTTCTGTCTGAGCCATTCCATTCGACTGAAGAACGAGCGAGTCATTAATCGCAAAAAGGGCTGTATCGCCGCCCCAGGGCGGATTTTGGAGGAAATCTCCGTCTGAAAAAGTTTCGTTGATTTGTCCTCGAAGGACCAGGGAGGAAAAAATCAGGAGTACCAGGATTGGGTACCCCTTGAGAATTTGTCTAAAGGTTTTCATGGTGTGTAAATGATTTTATTTTTACCGTCATTAGATATTTCTATGACTGGTAGTATCTTTACGGGTAAAGAACTAGTTTTGTGGCATGGGAAGAAGAATCAAACCCTTTAATATAGAATTGGATATTATCGATGCGGCGACCGATGGGAGGTCTGTGGCCCGGCATGGAGAACAGGTTGTGTTTGTGGAAGGAGGTGTTCCGGGTGATCGGGCCGATGTAAGGGTGTTTACCCGAAAAAAGAATATGCTGATAGGAAAGGTAGAACAAATCATTTCGCCTTCTCCACACCGGAAAGAACCGGTTTGTCAGCACTTTGAATTTTGTGGAGGCTGTAAATGGCAGCACATGACTTATGAGGGACAGTTAAAAGCAAAAGAAAACCAGGTTTATGAAGTCATCAGGCGGATTAGTAAAATTCCCTGTGGTGAATTATTGCCCATTCTTGGAAGTGATAGTGATTATTTTTACCGCAATAAGCTCGAATTTACTTTTAGCTCAAAAGCCTGGTGGCCCAAGGAGGTTTTGGATCATGGCGAAGAACTTGACTCAAGGGTTTTGGGTTTTCATGTTCCCCGGATTTTTGACAAAATCCTCGATATCGATACCTGTCATTTACAGCTTCCCATTGTGAATGACATTCGCAATGAAACCCAGGATTTTTGCCGAAATCAGAATATCGATTTTTATGACATCAGGGAGAATAAAGGCTTTCTACGCAATCTTGTTTTTCGGACTTCTGTTGCTACCGGAGAATTAATGATTATCCTGATTGTTGCCCAAAATGAGCCTGAAATTATCGACACCATATTCAATCATCTGGCGGAAAAATTCCCTCAGATAACGCAATTTGTCTGGATTCACAACCCAAAGCTTAACAGCTCTTATGGAGATTTGGATTATCAGGTTTGGCGAGGTGAACCCTATATTATTGAGAAACTGGGAGATTACCGGTTTAAAATTCGGCCTACATCCTTTTTCCAAACCAACCCTTTACAGGCTGAAAAGCTGTATGG
>JAGQVA010001150.1 GCA_020438265.1 Bacteroidota bacterium | reverse complement strand
TAGGAATAGTTAATGATTAACAAATTGCCATTGATAGAACCACTTCCGTTGATGGATACTGCAAATCCTGAAGATGTGATATTTTGGTTAGGAATAGTCACAGAAGATCCATTTACAGTTGCATTAACTGCAGCTCCAAAATCTCCTAAATTGTTAATGATAATTGCTGTCTCATCAGAAGACCCGGCGACAATATTAATTTCAAAAGAAAAATTTCCGGAAGGGCAGCTTTCTGTAACTGTATATTGTGCGATGAATTTTTCTCTGGAGAGAATACATGAACCATCATCTTTGGTCGCTTCGGCATTATAATTATCTGAATTGGGGTTGGTACAGCCTTCTTCAGCACAACCTGACGAGAGGATTAATAAGGTCAGTAGTGTAGATAAAAGCAGAACGAAAGAAAATAATCGATTAGTTTTCATAGACAATTTCGTTTAAATGATAAAAGATTTAAGTATTTTTTAAATGACTGGTAGTCAGTCATAAAACGGTTCTGATGAGGATTTATTTAACTCATTGAATTTTGTCAATGGCGAAAAAAAACTGAATCAGTTCGCGGGTAAATGTATGAATTAAACGGTAATTATTTACAATTAAATGTGGCCTGGACGCAGATATAGACATATTTTTATGATAACTTTAAAAGTTCACTCCCTGAAATATTATGGCAAAGAAAAAAGCAAAACAAATTCTCAGAATCATATTTATTATTGTGTCCATAGGGTCCTTATTCTTTGTTCCATGGTTATTGGTAAAGGCATGGATACTACCGCTACCGGATACAGTTCAGGAACAGTTAGACGAGGCCATTGGGCATGGATTTGAAGGAATGATTGTCTATATAGACCAGGCTGGTCAACCACCTCAGTATTTTGCTTCCGGTTGGCATAATAGAGAATCCAAAATACCAGCCAACCCTCACGCCCTTTTTAAAATTGCCAGCATAAGCAAACTATATGATGCTGTGGCTGTAACCAAACTGGTAAATGATGGACGGCTGTCTCTGGATAAAACAATCGCTGATTATTTACCGGAACTAGTGGGCAGAATCGAAAACGCTGACAAAATCACTTTGAGGTTGATGATACAGCATAGAAGTGGTATCCCCAATTTTACAGACGCTCCGAATTTTTGGGCAGCTCCAACCGGAACCTATGAAGAAAGCCTTGCATTGATTTTGGACAAGCCGGCCAACTTTGCCCCAGGAGAAGACTATGAATATTGTAATACGAATTATCTGTTAATCAATAAGATAATGGATGATATTCTGGGGTATGAGAACTTTCAATTCATTCGGGAAGAAATTCTGATTCCACTAAATCTTAACAATACTTTCGGTTCGCTAAGTGAAGTGAATATAGAAGATGTAATGAGTGGTTATCATGTAGGACATCCCTTTGATTTAAGGGAAGATGAACATGGTATGTTAGCCACAGCAGAAGACGTGGGCACTTTCCTGAGGGCATTGAATGATGGATCATTGTTTGAACCAGGAGAACAGGAAATATATTCTTCTATCTATGAATATGAACACGGCGGCTGGGTTCCTGGTTACCAGAGTTTTGCAAAATATCACAAAGACCTTGATGCAGTTATTATTGAATTCTACAGCACAACAGATTCCAAGCTGTATAATTGGAACTTGTCAGAAATCATAAATAGTAGAATTGTCAAAATACTGAAAAGGCAAAAAAGCTCATCCCCTATTATTAAAAATTAATATTGTGGACTTCCTCACAATAGTGGACAATTAAAATAAGTTAAGCAGCTCGTTTTTCATTGTCTAAGATTTTAAAAACTTCTGCCGGGGTTTTCCCCTCCAAGGCAGAATGAATTCTCTGGGTATTATACCAACCATCAATATAATCGAAAATGTGTGCCCAAGCATGTTTTTCGGATACAAAATCATGTTTGTGGATACATTCGGTTTTAATGGTCTTGAAAAAAGACTCTGCTACAGCATTGTCCCAACAATTTCCT
>JAGQVA010001149.1 GCA_020438265.1 Bacteroidota bacterium | reverse complement strand
ACACCCAGTTCAGCCAATTCTCTGAAAGGATAAAAATGATCGGGGCAATTTTTCTGTGAAGGGATTCAAAATGGAAATCTTTGACCACACCTACAACATTAAATCTCTGGTCTCCCAATTCTATCCATTTGCCTACAGGATCTTCCCAGCCCAATTGTTTGATCGCCGATTCATTCAGCACAAGCGAAGAAGATAAATCGGTGGAAAATTCTTTGGAGAAATTGCGGCCCTCAACGATTTCTGCTTCAATCAAATCGAGGAAATCGTGATCGACCCTGATAATTTTCATCGTTTTTCTGGCATCTTCATCTATTTCAACATCCTGAGCCTTATAGGCTGTGCTGCTCCCAATCCATCCAGGTAATTTCATATTGGAAACACCTGTTTTGATAATGGAATTATGGCTTTGGAGTTCGCTTTTGAAAGCACCCAGCTCCGAACGATCCATTGCCTGAAGAGGAATAGCAACGATGGATTCCTTATTGATTCCCAACTCTTTATTGCGGAGAAAATCCAGTTGTTTAAACACAATAGCCGTTGAAGCAATCAATCCGATGGAAATCACAAATTGTAAAACAACAAGGCCTCTTCGGAGTCCCAGACTGTATTTTCCGGTTGTTTGATTGCCTTTAATTGTATTCAGTGGTTTAAATGCAGCCAGAAAAAAGGCGGGATAAATTCCTGAAATCAACCCGATTAACACAAATGCATATAAGAGAGACAATAGAATACCGGGTTCAAATAAAACAGATCGGGGTATTTCTTTTAAAGCAAACGCATTAAAATTGGGCAATAAAACCCAGGTCATACAGTAAGCGAAAAGCAATGCAATAAAAGCCATGAGAAATGATTCGCTTAAAAATTGTCCAATGAGATTGAGTTTTCCTGCTCCCAGCACTTTGCGCATGCCTACTTCTCTGGCTCGTTTCATAGAACGGGCTGTTGTGAGGTTCATATAATTCACACAGGCGATGATGAGAATAAATAATGCGATCACAGAAAAGATGTAGATAAAGTTAATATTTCCATTGGATTCGAGTTCTGTCCCATTATCTGAATGCAAGTGAATATCCAATAATGGTTGAAGGAATAGCTTGAAATTTCCCTCAGTAAAAGGATCTAAATGTTCATTAATGAAAGTGGGAAAAGAAGCTTCCATAGCCAATGGATCAAACCTTTTGGAAACCTTTATATAAATGTATTGTGAGTCCCAACCTACATTAGTGAACATGGATTCCGGGGCAATTTGCCTTGCAGTTTCACCAGATATGAGAAAGTCAAAGTGAAAATGTGAGTTGGAAGGCATATCTTCCATGACTCCGCTTATCTGAAGTTGAATTTGCCCGTCATCGATTTGAAAAATCTTGCCCACAGGGTCTTCAGTTCCAAAATATTTGCTCGCTATGGATTCAGAAATCACCACTTTATTGGTGCCCTTGAGAACTTCATTGCGTTTTCCGGAAATCAGGGAAAAACTGAATACATCCAGAAAATTTTCCTCCACAATGGCCATTCGATTCTCTTCAAATCGTTTATCACCAAACTCCACAATTGCTTCGGTATCATTGATTCGGACTAATTCTTCAATCTCGGGATATTGGGTTTTTAACACTTCGCCGGTTTTCCAGGAATTTGTCGAATAAGGCTCCCAGACCCCCTGGCGCATATAAGCCGCAGCGACTCGATAAATCTGTTCTTTGTTCTGGTGGAAATGATCATAGCTCAATTCGTCCTTAATGAAAAGAAAAATCATAAGACAAAAAGTGAAGCCTAAAGCCAGTCCCATGACGTTGAGCAGGCTATAGAATTTTTCTCTTTTAAAAACCCTGAGCGCAATTTTGAAATGATGTTTTAGCATGTCATAATGATTTAAGCGAATGGAACCTGCGAAATTTTTGATAATCTTCGGTCTGAAAAAGCGGAAGACATTCCACACAAAACGCCTTTTGGCCTTTTTCGCACCTAGCAGTTCCACATCTTCGTA
>JAGQVA010000113.1 GCA_020438265.1 Bacteroidota bacterium | reverse complement strand
AATCTTTACCCTAATCCGGCAAATGACATATTGAATCTCTCTTTGTCAGGTAGCAAACGAGGGAATGCCAATTTGAATCTTTACACGGTACATGGGAAACTGGTGAACAGTCAGAGAATGGAAATTTCGGAAAGTGAAAACAGAATCCAATGGAATACCGGTCATTTACCTGCGGGCGTTTATCTGCTAAAAGTTGAAACGCTTTATGGGGAGATCATCAAAAAAGTTGTCATCCGGCATTAAAAGTTTCTTTTTTTACAAAAGAAAAAGGCTTTAGAGTTTTTACTCTAAAGCCTTCTTTTTTAGAAAAACTTATCTACTTTAATTTTACTAACTTTTTGTAATAGACATGACCATTTGTCTTCAAACGTCCCAGGTACATACCTGCGGGAAGTTGAGAACCATCATACCTAACTTCATGAACCTGATTACCAGATACATTTCCTTCATAAATGGAAGAGATCATCTGTCCGCTAAAGGTCATAAGATCCAACGTAATTTCTCCTGTTCTGTCCATCTGTATAGAAAAAGAAATCTCTGAAGAAAATGGATTCGGCCTGGAAGAAAACTTCACTTCCGGTGCTCCAAAAGCAGCATAAATGGACATAGAGCTACTCGTATCCGGAGCAATAAACAGGGCAAATTCCGTGGTATTACAATCAGACAAATCAGAGAAAGAAGCCATTACATCTACGGGCATTCCATCCGGATTTAAACCCGTGAGGGTAACTTGCTGAGGGCTTCCCGTAATAGGAAAATTCTGATTATTCACAATCAAATTTCCCACTCCCGGATCAAAAGTATAATAAACAGTAATATCCTGAGAATATGTTCCATTTACCACACTATCTGTTTCTCCGGCGACCAGATTATAAATCGCACAACCCTTTGTTCCATCCAGAAAACGGAAACTGATCGTGTCGTAGTCAAATCCGTCGCCAGCTCCTCCCTGATAGGCCGTTGCCAGAATGGATCCCTCCAAAAACTGGCGTCCTGGTGCAGAGGTTTCTCCCCCATCTCCATCTCCTCCACGATAACTGTCTCCAATCGTGGTTCCATCAACATAATAATCTTTTGCCCGGAATATGTTAAATCCATCGCCATTACCTCCTAAGTAATGCGCATACGAATATACGCCATCCAGATAGATAGAAGAGTCTCGCCCAATGGCAAAACCATCGCCATCTCCTCCATAAAAAAGAGCCGTTCTTAAAGAACCATCAAGATAAGTCAGAGGAGAAGTGAATAAAACACTACCATCCCCGCTTCCTCCTTTGTATTGACTGAAAGCTATGTTAGTAATAAAAAACAAGGTTATAGATAAGCTTATATGTAGGGTTTTCATCATAATTTTGAAATTAATCCAACATAAACCTATCTACTATTCTGCTGTTCTTACCGCTCTCCAACCAAAGTTTGGCCTTCTGATAGCATCAGTCGTAGTTGCATCAGCCCGGCTTGAAAGACGAATAGAACCAAAAGGTAAGTTCCAGGCTCCTCCACGTCCGCCCATTCCGGAGGCAGTTGCCGGAGCAGGCCACTGAGTGATATCAGTCTCTCCGTTTACATCTAGTTCTCCATTTCCATGAATCGGAAGAAAGGTGCCTCCATCCACATTACCAATAGTAACACATCTTTCCATCAGGTTTCCGCTCATTTCCATGATTCCATAATAGGTCCCTCCGGTTTCTTCAGCAGTAGGATTTACAGCACTTGCGGCAAAAATTCCACATCTGAGTGGGCCATCAATTGCTCCATCGGTTGGATTAAAGCTGATATTACCTGTTCCAATACCAGGGTTGTCAATGAATTCGTTAGGTTGTCCATTCGTTCCTGCTGAGATTGTATATGCAGTAGTATGGACGTTGGTTGTTCCCCAAACAAACTCATCTGCTACCGGTGCAATTCCCCCCCGGCAAGCTTTTTCGTATTCCAGTTCAGTTATAGGCCTTAAGCCGGACCAATCTGCATAAGCAGCTCCATCAGCATAAGACAAAAAGCTACAAGCACGATCAGGAGCACTTGAAGTTGCATTTCCGGAAGTCCAGGAAACTGTATTCCGGCTGGAAGCCGCATCAGTATTCTTTCCTCCATAAGTAGGATGGTTGGCAGTAATGTCTCTCGTAGTTTTCTGAGTTGGGGTCAATACATTAAAAAACTCAACCCACTGCGCTTCACTCAGTTCGTACTTCATACAATAAAAGGCCTTATAACCATTAGGCCAGCTCGTATTAGGTGAAGGAGTTTGCCCGGTAGGATACCCACCACCAGCACCGCCAAGCGTACCTGTTCCTGTAGGACTGATTGTAGAATTACCAGTTACAATTGTAGTAAGCGTAAATTCATTCGTACTGGTTCCTCCACTTCCTACAGCAAATTCACCTTCCGGAACATAAACCATCTCGACACCAAAGATCCTTATCTCAATCAGATCGAGATCAGAAACACCATCAGCGCCATAGTTCCAACGGAGCTTCACATTAGACCAGTTTACATTTCCACCACCACTGGAATCCCGATAGATAAACACGCCAAATTTGTCAGATGGAGTTCTAATTGTTGCTCCCGATGGTTCGACATGACCGTCATTGACTGCCGTTCCATCCACGTAGTTAATAGTTGCGTGTTGCCATGGACCCCCATTGGCACTAAATTTTACAAACACCCAGGCGGCATCATGGTTACGAGGATTTCGCCAGGAATTTTCCCAGGAAATATCAAACTTCACCATCGTAAAATTACCGGTGGTGTTTTGATCCGCTAATCCGCCATTGGTTATTTGAATATTATTACCCCAGACCGACGGGCCAAGGATAATGAGCAAGACATAGAGCAGGGATGCACGATTTTTAAGCATCATAAATAAGACTGCTAATTTAGATTAGAATAAAAATTAGATATAGACGCAGTTGAACGTTTTATGAACGAGCAAGTGCATCAAATAAAATATTACCAACTTTAAAATTTGTGTAAGTCTGGGGAGATTGAAAGAATCACCAATATAAAGATAATGTCATTCGTTTGCTAGTATTAGGATATGAAAAATACTTTTTCGTAAATGATAATTCTTATTTTTACAGAAAAGCAAAATAAATAATCTCATTAAGCCAAATAGTCGATATGCATCTAAAAACACTAACCACCTCTTTACTCCTTATTCTTCTTTTCCCTCTTACTTTTTGGGCGCAAACCGATCCGATTTTATTCCAAACAGGTATGTATCAATCTGAAAAAATCGGGATTATAGGCAACAGCTGTTATTACCTCAAATTTTTACCTAATGGCAAAGTGTTACGTACTTTCTCTGACCGAAACAAGGAAACACCGATAGAAGTAGAGAAAAGAATGACGTTAGTTTATGCCCTGACTAATGATAATGTATCGATGGGAACCTATACACACGTTGGCAGCAGAGTCTCTTGTGTATTTATCAAAGATAATTTTAAAGAAACCTATCAAATTCAGGTCATTGAATTGGGGCTCATCGCTGACTATCAGGGTTATTTTAACAGAAAAGAAAAGTACACCTACTGGAAAAACTTCACGTTGTTAGGTAATTCTAATTCGGGTCAAAACACCAATACGCAAAATAATAATAGCCAAACAAATACAACCAATACAACGCCTCTGAGGCCATTAAATATTGGCGTTCTCACCAAACCCAAAGTATATGCGGTGATTGTGGGAGTAGCTAAATACAATCATATCAACAGTCTCAATTATTCAGATGATGACGCTTACCGCTTCTACGCGTTTCTCAAAAGCCCGGAAGGAGGTGCATTACAAGACGACCAGCTTGCTGTTTTAATTGACGAAGCTGCTACCAGAGATAATATTCTCAATACACTTCGCAATACGTTTTCAAAAGCAGGTCCTAATGATCTTGTATTATTCTATTTTTCGGGTCATGGAGAAGCAGGAGCCTTTTTGCCCTACGATTTTAATGGCTACTCTTTTAAACTTACCCATTCCAGTTTGAGAACCATATTTGACCAAAGCAAGGCCAAGAATAAAGTTTGTATTGCAGATGCCTGTCATTCTGGTAGTTTGGACAAAAGCGTAAAATCTACCTGGGCCAGTTCTTTTGATGGTTATTATCAGGCCCTTCAAAATTCTCGCGGCGGTCTGGCCCTGTTTATGTCTTCAAAAGGAGAAGAAACTTCTATGGAAATCAATGGCCTTCGCCAGGGTATTTTCACCTATTATATGATGGATGGCTTACGGGGAAATGCGGATTATAACCGCGATAAGGTTATTACGATTCAGGAGTTGTACAGCTATGTCACTCAGAAGGTTAAAAGTTATACAGGCAACAGACAAAGTCCGGTGATTCATGGATCTTATGATCAGAATATGCCGATTGGATCGGTGCGGTGAATGATAAAAAATCTTTTTGATTGGGGCTCTGGCTTCTATTGCGCCGCTTTAAAAAACGGCGCAATGGAAGCTAATCATCTCATTCGATAGAATGATAAAATCTACTATCCTCTGGATAAATGACAAATCATTCGACAGAATGACAGCCCCCATATAATTGCGCCGTTTTTTAAAGCGGCGCAATGAAAAGTAAAAAATGTAAAATACATACAGAGAACCCAGATTACCGGGCCGGTTCAATCATAATTACCTCTTCGCGATCCACTGCTACAAGGCCCGGTGGATCGCCTTTTCTTTTTCGGATGTATTTTCTGGGTGTATATTGAACCGGTACCAGGGTATCATTTTTCTTTTTGGAATAAAAAGCCGCTAATCCAGCTGCATACTCTAAAACAGTAATGGGAATAGGCTTCCCGGCCCGGTGGCGAATAATCACATGAGAACCAGGCACATCCTTGGCGTGCAGCCAGAGGTCTTCTTTCGAGGCAAATTTAAAGCTGAGTTCGTCATTATTTTTTCCTCCTTTACCTACAAAAATGTCAAAACCTTCTTTATGATAGGTGCGGAATGGATATTTTTGACGGTCATCTTCACTCTCTTTTTGGGTAATAAATCGAGCAAATTTTTTCAGCTCGCGAAGCTTGTGTACGTCCAGCCCATCCTCGGTAAGTACTAATGATTCAGGAGTCGGGAGTTCGCGGAATTCTTCCATCTGATCTCTGGCTATTTCCCATTTGTCCTGGATATCATCGAGTTGACTTCTCAGATAAGCGACCTTTCCCTTTCGCTGTTTGCTTTTTTTGTAATACTTGCTGGCATTGTCCTGAGCGGAGAGGCGGGGATCAAGTTTGATTTTCACTTTGCTGTTCTGGTAAAAATCATCAAGTTCGACGGAATTAATATGGGGCTTGATCGCGTGTAAATTGGCCATAATGATATGTCCGATTTCCTCTGGGTCCCGCTCTTTTTCCAGCTTCGTGATATTATCCTGATAAGAGGTATACACCTTCTGGAATTTTTTATATGGTTTTTCCAGCACCTTCTCAACCTCCCTGTAATTGATCAAATATCCCTTATACTGAAAAGAAGCTCTTAAAAATAATAACAAGGCTTTCTCAACTCCCTGAACAGTTATTTCGTTCTCCTCTCCCGAAGCAAAAAGAAAGAATTTAATGTTTGTTCGCGATTTGCGAATTGCAAAATGACTGTTTTTCACCTCTTCCAGCATGATTTTCACAGCTTCGCTGAAAGAATTCCCTTCCTGCATAATCTCATAGATTTTCTCAGAAAACGGACGGGAGAATATAGGAGAAACAGATTTCAGAGCAGAAAAGATTAAATCCTGGTCAGATGGTACATCCTCATTGATTTTATCTTCGTGAAACTCGCCAGGTGTTTCCACATAATTCAGGTCTTCCTCCTGCTGATTGTTAAACATTTTTACAACCTCCCCTTTGTACCGCAATAATACATTCGCGCTGACATTATGAAGCTTGAAGACTACATCATACCCATCCTCCAACTCCATGACCATTTCTCTTTCAAAAGGCACAACACGAATAGAAGAAAAATGCCGCCCCCTCATTTCTTCAAAAAGATCAACCACATTTTTACGTGCTTTGGCAAATTCATTTACCGGAATCAAATAGGTCTGAGGTGTATGACAACCTACCCTGAGAAATATATTTTCCAGTTCAATGACCAGTTCGTTGCGACTTTGAGAAAAACAATTATAAATTTTCTCACCCTGATGGTTTTCATTCAGCCAGGTAGCCAGCCTTTCTAATGTGTAATAGTGAAAATGCATATAACAAAAATACTATAAGTTGGTCTATTTAAAACAGAAGTAAGAATTATCTATTTTTGCACCATGAAGTCAGAAAAGCATACGGGACCATTTATCCTGACGATTGAAACTGCAACCGCCATCGGTTCAGTGGCCTTATTTTCCGGAGAATATCTTCTCGGTTCTATCCAGATCCGAAAAGGTCAGTCTCACGCCCGGTTACTAACCCCGATGATACAGACCTTATTAAGAGATCTGGGGTTGACACCTGCTAACCTGGATGCAGTAGCCGTAGCCAAAGGCCCCGGTTCTTATACCGGCTTAAGAGTCGGGGTTTCCACCGCCAAAGGCCTTTGTATGGCTATTGACAAACCCGTTTTGTCAATCAGCAGCCTGGAAAGTCTGGCCTGGCAAGTGGACGAATTGGCTCAGTCGATTGATGCTTGGGTTTGCCCAATGATCGATGCCCGTCGCATGGAGGTGTATTGTGCGATTTACGATTCGCAAATTGCTAATAAAGGGCCCGTTCATGCGAAAATCATTGAAGAGGAGGCTTTTGAGGATATTTTATCTGAAAGGAAAATGATTTTTGTGGGGGATGGGGTGGCCAAAACTGCTGATATTTTGGGGAAGAATCCCAATGCGATTTTATTACCGGGAACCCTTTCTTCTGCTACGGGAATGGGGAAAGCGATTTATCAGAAATTCCAGCGGGAGGAATTTGAGGACTTGACTACGTTTGAGCCTTTTTATCTGAAGGAATTCAGGGCGACAAAGGCGAAAAATCCTTTGTTGGGGAAATGATTTTGTTTTTCCCATTTCCCCTGTAGAGACGCGATAAATCGGCGTCTCTACAGGAAAAAAATTATTTTATGATTGCCTCCACAGTCTCAGGTGCTGCCCAGCGGCCATTCGATTCAATGATTTGTTTATAAACCCTGGCGGCAGGTTCATTATTCTGGCTCTTAAATCTGACCATTTTACCAAGGCTGCTGCCTACGGTAATTTTCACATTCTGGCTTTGTGCCAGTTGATATACCCTGAGGTCATCAAACTCAGCCTGACAGTCGCCGGTACGGAAAGAAATAGCACTACCCGACTGCAAAGGCGTTTTATCGTCTTTCCAGGAGATAGCACGTGAATTATTTACCCATACTTCGATCTGCCCGTCACCAGGATTGTAAAGAACTTTGCAATCAATCCATTCGCCTGGTTTGATGGAAATCACGCCAGACTCACGAAGAGCGAATTCATTATTATCTACCCGATAAATTTCAACTTTATCATTCTTCGAGTCATAATTTCTAAACCAGACGAAATAAGAATCTCCACGATTGGATTGGGTACCGTTACTGGCAAAAAAGTGAAGACCAAATCTTCGATTGTCTCCTGAGGAGGTAATTCGGGTTCTCCAGTGATACAAATAGGGTACATTCGCGAACTGAGTGAGAGGGGTGAAAATATTGGAATTAGATTCCGTCAGATCAGTCTGAGCCAATAACCCATTTTGGACAGCCCACCTTCCCTCTATCAGTCTCCAGTCACGATGGGGATTATTTCCGGGGAATTCATCGAGGAAAAAACCCAGATTCGCGTTAGAGCGCCAGGTGTCTCCGTCAAAACCGGCTGGCAGATAAAATCCTTTCCCTCCACCTGGAGTATTTACTGATAAATCAAAATCTCCCGTAAAAGTCTGGATTCCGGAATTATTACTGGTTCCATTATCGCCAGTTGTTGATCCATTATTGCCTCCGGTCTGGCCAGAATTTGTTCCATTTGAATCTGAATCAGATTCTACTCCTGCTACCGAAGTTCCTCTTCCTACCCTTGACCATCGAATGTTCTGATCTACTACCAGAGAATTTACAATAAACTCGCCCTCTGGCTTTAAATCATCAGAATTTTTATTCCCCATACTTACTTTCACAACCTCATCCCGCTTTTTATACACGATAATATCATCATAACTCACAACACAGTCCCCACTGCGCAAAGAGATTCCTTTTCCTTTTTTCAAAGGGAAACGATCCACCCAGAAAGTCACAAAATCATTGTTCACATAAACCTCGATTCTCCCTTTTTCAGGGTTGTAAATGACTTTGTAGTCGTAAACTTTATTAACTTCAAGCTTTACTTCCTTTCGCGTCTTTCTGTCGAATTTATCATTATCAGTTTTATAAATTTCGATATAATCCTCATCATCAGAATCCCTGATCCAGACAAAATAAGAATCACCCCGGTTTTCGTTTTCCGGTTTGCTACAGAAAAAGTGAATCCCATGACGCTTATTATCCGAAAGACCGGTCATTTTAGCTTTCCAGTGATAGAGATAGGTATCATTACCTGATTGAGTCAGATTTGTATAAAGGTTTGAGTTCGAAGTGGAAATGTTGGTTTGGTTAAGAGTACCGTTCACCACCTTCCAATTACCAGCTGCCGATTTCCAGTCTCCGTGAAAACCTTTATTAAAATCATCATAGAATAAACCAAGGTTGGTATTTGAACGAAAACCTCCCGGTGTTTCCTGGGCGATATTATAGAATTGGCTAATGATACCTCTACCACTTCGGTCCTTATCATTAAACTTCAGATTAAAGGATTTTTTGTAACCATTTTCCAAAACAGGAGCAGTCTCTGGCGTGCTGGCATGGTATTTTATTTCCGGTTCAAAATTGCTGTTATCGGGAACGCTTCCGTCATTATTAGTATTTCCCCCATTATTATTATTTCCATCGTCATTCCCATCATTATTATTGTCCACTACCCCGCCTTCTATGGATCTCCAGGATGCTGTCCAACCTTTTCCATTTGTAGCATTATCTGAACGAAAAAATAAGGTAATCCCATTTCCAGTGGAAGTGATTCTTGAAGGCATATTATCCCCGAAAAAATCTCCGATTTTGGGAGAGGTAGCACTTTTACCATCATAAATAGTAAGTGTATCCAATCTTTCCGTTTCAAAGCTGGAAAAGTCCAGAACGACTTTCCCCCCATTAGGAGGAATAATTCTATAAACATAATTTTCTCCATTCCCATAACCGGAAAAAGTCCCTCCTGAATCATAAAATCGTCCCTGATTCAGCCTGACAGTATAAATTTGAGTCCTTCCGGTTCGATCCATACTAGGGGTGACAAAACTTTCCCCAATCAAGGCCGAAGTATCACGTCCACATACGACCTGAACCTGCCATTGATAAAGACCATTGGCACTTAAACCAGTAGCAGTAACTGCATTGCTGCTCGTCTTATACAAAGCCCATTTGTCCTCCAGATCACGACTCAGATAAAGCAAATACATATCCGCGCCATCTACCTTATCCCAGCTAAGTGTTGCTCCCATCGGGAACAAATTACTTACGACCAGATTGGTCGGAGCCGGACAATCAGGGTTTTTATTGCGCGAATTATACTCAATATGCCAGCCTTTGCGATTTATCTGGCAATCAGAGCGGAATTCCATAAATACCGCCCCACTTTTTGTCCGGATACTATTAGGTAATTTATCACCTGTGAATCTTCCAAGGTATTGCCCATTTACATTTTCTCCGTCGTAGATGTCCAGGTAGTCAAATGGTTCTTCCCTGGTTCCTTCCAGGTCAAAAGCCTTAAAGGTAAGTTCAATAGAAGTAGCCCCTTCAGGCTTAATCAAATAAACAGATCTTTCCTGATCGCCATAATTGCCCGTTGCTTTCCCACTATCAAAAACATCTCCTTTTCGATCTGTAAAAACAATGGGAGTAGGTTCTGGATTAATCAGTCGATAATAACGGTCCCAATCCCAAAATGGTCCCGGATCGATATGGTTATTATTCCGAAAATGTTGATGGCCTTTAATATGGTAGCAGGTATTGGAAAGCGTCCGGACTCCATTCGTTGGAGGGCCACCAAAAGTTTTGAGAGGATTGATACCATTTCTGGCACAAATATCTCTGACCAGGGCGGCAGAACTTTCATACATTTCATTGGTATACCACGCTCCGCCATCATCGATAAATCCTTCATGCTCAATTCCGATTGCAGAAGCATTATCCGTTTTCACATGAAAAGCCCGGTCTTTTTCACAGACCATCTGAGTTACCTGCCCGTCAGATGCGCGAATCACATAATGCGTAGACACACCAGCCGCCGGGTTGCGAAACCACGAAATAGCACTGGCATACGATCCCTGGACCGTGTGAATGGTGACAAACTTGATCGAAGTTCCTCCCCGGGAGTTAAAATTATTATTATGTGCGGGATTCCAGATGGCATTGGCATAATTGGGGCTATTCGTACTGGAAGTACAATCTGCCGCACGAGAGGCAGCAACAGAAAAATTATTCCCATCAGAGTCAGTAATA
>JAGQVA010001148.1 GCA_020438265.1 Bacteroidota bacterium | reverse complement strand
ATTTTTATTATCAGACAGGGAAAAAGATTGGGATGAAACCTGCCGGGGGAATTTCTAACTCCAAACTGGCCCTTCAATATCTGGTGGTATTGAGAGAAACGTTGGGGCAGGATTGGCTCAATAACAAACTGTTTCGCTTTGGCGCCAGCAGCCTGGCCAATGATATATTGATGCAATTAGTGAAGCAGAAAACAGGCGTTTATCAATCGGGGGATTATTTTTCACAGGATTAATCTATGACAACAAAAAAACATATACCAAAACTCAATTTTTCTACCGACTGGTCTTATGCTCCGGCTCCTGAAGGAACGGATCATATTCAGTTGAATCAGTCTTATGATTTGTTTATTGGTGGGAAATTTGTCAAACCTGAATCAGGGAAGTATTTCCCGACACTCAATCCAGCCAATGGCCAGAAAATCGCTGATATTGCCGAAGGCTCATCCGGGGATGTAGACCGGGCGGTTAAATCAGCACGGCAGGCTTACGAAAAGTACTGGAAGAAAATGAAGCCCGCTGACCGGGGCAAGTATATCTACCGGCTGGCGCGGATGATTCAGGAAAGAGCCCGTGAATTTGCAGTGATTGAAAGTCTTGACGGAGGAAAACCGATTAGAGAATCCAGAGACATCGATATTCCTTTAGTAGCTGCTCATTTTTTCTATTATGCGGGTTGGGCGGATAAACTGGAATATGCTTTTCCAAATCGAAAACCGCAATCATTAGGTGTTGCAGGGCAGATTATCCCCTGGAATTTCCCCCTGCTGATGGCTGCCTGGAAACTGGCTCCGGCTTTGGCAACAGGAAATACAGTGGTGTTAAAACCTGCTGAAACTACGCCATTGACGGCATTGAAACTAGCAGAACTCATTCAGGAAGCAGATCTGCCGCCAGGAGTGGTGAATATCGTAACTGGTGCAGGGGAAACAGGTGCAGCTCTGGTCAAACATCCTGATATTGATAAAATCGCTTTTACAGGCTCTACAGAAGTGGGAAAATTAATTCAAACTGCTACAGCAGGTTCAGGGAAAAAAGTTACTCTGGAACTGGGCGGAAAGGCGGCCAATATTATTTTTGAGGATGCGACGATAGATCAGGCCGTGGAGGGAATTATCAATGGGATCTATTTCAACCAGGGGCATGTTTGTTGTGCGGGTTCGCGATTATTTGTGCAGGAATCGGTAGAGAATTTGGTCATTCAAAAATTAAAAGACCGAATGGAAACCCTGATTGTGGGTGATCCTCTGGATAAAAATACAGATATCGGGGCGATTAATTCCGCAGAACAACTGGCCAAAATCGAGTCGTATATCGAACTGGGGAAAAAAGAAGGTGCGGAATTTTACCAAAGCAATATGCCAATTCCCAACGGAGGAGGCAACTGGTGTCGTCCAACTTTATTTACCAAAACTGCGCAATCTCACCAAATCGTTCAGGAAGAGATATTTGGACCAGTGCTGGCAGTACAATCTTTTCGCACCATTGATGAGGTGGTTGAAAAGGCGAATAATACACCTTACGGCCTCTCTGCTGGCGTTTGGACAGATAAAGGTTCAAAGATATTTCATTTGACTAATCGCATGAGAGCAGGTGTTATTTGGGCTAATACCTATAATAAATTTGATCCAACAGCTCCTTTTGGAGGATATAAAGAGAGTGGATTCGGGCGGGAAGGCGGATTGCATGGGCTGGCTCCTTATTTGAAATTCTGAGAAGAAGATAAAACACAGAGACACGGAAGCACAGAGAAAAATTATGAAACCAAACCTCCGTGGCTCAGTGTTAAAACCAACAAAGGCTAAAAAAGAAATGGCAAAGGCAAAAAATAAAACATCCTCCAACGGCAAGGAAAAAGCAGCGAAGCTGCCAAAGCAAGAACCTGAAAAAGAAGTCAGCCTTACCGTTATGAAAACCTATAAAATGTATATCGGCGGGCAATTTCCCCGCACAGAATCAGGGCGATATTTCAAACTTAACAACCCTCA
>JAGQVA010001147.1 GCA_020438265.1 Bacteroidota bacterium | reverse complement strand
AAATACCATCACCTGGACAAGAATCCTTTTGGCAAAAAAAGCCCCTTTTTCAAATTCCTGAATTTGGAAAACTCGTGGGTGCTGACTTTGGGAATCTCGGGAGATGTGCTTACCTGTTTCAGAACGTTTGAATCTTTGGCGGAAAATTATCCCCTGAAAATTTTCGCGGATGAGGAGTTTGAAATCGATTATTATGATGAAAATGGAAATCAGGGCAAAATGACTACTTATGTTCATAACCCTGAATTTGGAGGCATTCGTCGCAATGATTTATATGCTGAAACCCTGAGACTGCAGGGAGACGCAGAATGGGTAAAGGTTGGTTATTCAGAATCCTTACTGGTAAAAGGTCCTCCGATCTGGCCTACGATGCAAAAATTGTATGATCAGGGTTATTATCCTTTTACGGGTTATTTCCCCGAATCAATTATTCAGGAATGACGGAAAAACAACTCATAATCACCTTTGACTACGAACTGTTTTTGGGCTCTGAAAGCGGATCGGTTTCCCTGTGTCAGATTATTCCCACGGAGGAATTGCGCCAAACACTCAATCGTTACGGATTGAAGGGAATCTTTTTCGTGGATACCACGCATTTACTCCGCTTACGAGAACTGAAAAATGATCATCCAAAGGTTCAGGAAGATTGGGATATGATTGGTAACCAATTAGCGCAATTGGTAGAAGAAGGCCATTATGTTTATCCGCATTTGCATCCCCATTGGCTGGATGCTGAATATAATCCGGAAGCGAATCAATGGAAACTTACCAACTATCAAAAATACCGGTTTGCGAAAATCTCTGATGAGGAAAGAGCTTATGTATTTGACCAGTCAGTTGAAGTTTTGAAAGAAATGATTCCCCATGCTGACTATCGGATAGAAGGATATCGCGCCGGAGGATGGTGTATTCAGCCTTTTTCTGACTTTTTGCCCTTTTTTCAAAAACATGGGATTTATGGAGAATTCAGTGTGTTAAAAGGACGGATTGCTCATACAACAACCGTTGATTTTGATTTCTCTCAGGTGAAAGAAAATATCTATCCGTTTTCTGAAGATGTATGTACCAGAGATGAAAACGGAGATTTTGTGGAACTGGCGATTTCCAGTGTTCATATTGATGCAACCACCCGTTGGAAAAGCAAATGGCTGAATCGTCTGTTATGGCGAACAAAGGTGGGAAGATCTATGGGACGTGGGACAGGAGCGGTGCAAAAAGTGTTGAATCCGGTTCCCAACCCTGAATATGCAGACAAAGAAATGGTATCCATTGAACTATTAAACCTGTACAAACTTCCCCTGTACAGGAGATTTTTGAGCCAAAATGATTATATGCATTTTATCTCCCATCCCAAAATGATCTCAAAGCACAATCTGGCTGTTTTTAATCGTTTCCTGAAAGAGGCCAGTGAAAAATATAAACTTGAATCTGATTGGAAAAAAATATCCGCTAAGGCGGTCGTGAACCTATGAGAAAATGTAAGATATTAACTGTCGTGGGCACCCGTCCCAATTTTATCAAGGTTACCCAATTCAACCGGTGCCTCAACCGACCTGAATGGGGACTCGAACATAAAATTGTGCATACCGGTCAGCATTACGACGATAAAATGAGCCGGATCTTTTTCCAGCAGTTTGAGCTGGAACCGGATTTCTGGTTAAACATTCCCTCTGTGAGTGTCAATTCACAAACGGCTCATATCATGATGGGGCTGGAAAAAGTGATCAAAGAATCTTTCCAGGCGGATTTCATGCTCGTAGTTGGAGATGTGAATTCTACCCTGGCAGCAGCTTTAAGTGCCTATAAACTGGGAATTCCTTTTGCACATGTAGAGAGTGGGCTAAGAAGTAGTGACCGCACCATGCCCGAAGAGATTAATCGCATTTTGACGGATGAAATCGCAGATTATTTTTTTGTAACTGAACAAAGCGGGCTGGATCATTTGGCGGCAGATGGAAAAAAGGATGAGCAGGTTTTTTTCGTGGGCAA
>JAGQVA010001146.1 GCA_020438265.1 Bacteroidota bacterium | reverse complement strand
AATCCTGTCGCACCGGGGAAAATGATCATTATCTCTGATGATGAATTTGCCCAGGGAAAACTCTTTCGGGGCGAACGAGGATATATGCCCTATGATAATAAAACCATCCTGATGAATGCAGTCGATTACCTTGCCGGGGATGAAGCACTTACGGATTTGCGGTCCAAGGAAGTAGTTGTACGCATGATCAGCCGGGAAAAAGGGCGGGATTCTGCGGGTATGATCAGGGTGATTAATCTGGTAGTACCGATTCTGCTGATTCTGGTTTATGGGTTTATTCGGTTTTATTTGCGGCGGCGGCGGAATGAGGGGTTGAAGGTTTGATTTTACTACCATTCCCACACTTATATCAAAAAAACACCGTATCTTGTAAATAAAGGAGAAAACAAAATCCAATAATGACTCATTCAGCAAAATTAAAAATAGAAATCATCCAAAAACTTGAGCTATTTTCAATGGCTAAGCTTAATAAGGTCCTTGCTTATGTAAAAGGTTTAGATGCTGATGGAGACCGTCGTAAAAGAATCCTATCCTATTCAGGAGTTTGGAAAGATCTGGATAAAGAGGTGTTTGATGACCTGACGACCAATTTACAATCAAATCGAGCAAAAGACATTAGAGAATTTTAGTATGGAAGAAGCTCTTCTGGATACAGATATCCTTTCCTATTACTTGAGCGGAGACAGCCGAGTTACACAAAATGTCGATCAATATTTACAAAAATTTCCTGCGCTCAACTTATCTATGATCACATGCTATGAGGTCCTAAGTGGCCTTTCTTACAAACAGGCGAAAAGACAAATACAAACTTTTGAAAATTTCATTCAGGATTGTAACCTATTGAATATATCAGAGGTCTCTATTCGTCTTTCAGCTAAAGTTTCCGGACAGTTAAGGAGAAATGGTATAACTATTGGAAATTCAGACCTCCTTATTGCAGGAGTTGCCCTGGAATATAATTTAACCCTTATAACCAATAACGAAAAACACTTTAGGCAAATACCAGATCTGAAAGTTGGGAATTGGAAGTAAGAAACAAAACTGCCTAATCCAAAAATCTCAACAATTATTACTAGATTCGCCTCTTAAAACCTTCATCCCTCATGCCAAAAATCAAAAGACTACTCGTTGCCAATCGCGGTGAAATTGCTCTTCGCATCATGCGCTCTGTGAAAGAAATGGGAATGACAGCCATTGCGGTTTATTCTGATGCGGATGCCCATTCACCACATGTACGATTTGCAGACGAGTCTTTTCGACTTGGGCCTCCTCCTTCCAATCAATCCTATTTGCTGGGAGATGATATTATCAAAATCTGTAAGGAGAATGATATCGATGCTATTCACCCCGGTTATGGTTTTTTGAGTGAAAATGCTGATTTCGCGCGGAAGGTAGCTGCCGCAGGAATTACCCTTGTCGGTCCTTCGCCCGAAGCGATGGAAATCATGGGAGATAAACTCTCTGCCAAACAAGCGGTCAAGGAATACGGTGTTCCCCTGGTACCAGGACTGGATGAGGCTATAACCGACGTTGATGAAGCAAGTGCAATTGCAGAGGAGATTGGTTTTCCAGTGCTGATTAAAGCGTCTGCCGGAGGCGGAGGAAAAGGGATGCGAATCGTCGAAAAAAAGGAGGAATTTCGTTCTCAAATGGAAAGAGCTGTCAGTGAAGCGGAAAATGCTTTTGGCAATGGGGCAGTTTTCATTGAAAAATATGTAGGTTCTCCACGACATATTGAAATCCAGGTGCTTTGTGATACACATGACAATAATCTCTACCTGTTTGAACGGGAATGTTCTGTTCAAAGGCGCCACCAAAAAGTCGTCGAAGAAGCGCCTTCTTCTGTTTTAACCCCGGAATTGCGCAAGCAAATGGGAGAAGCTGCTGTCAATGTTTGTAAAGCTTGTAATTATGTGAATGCTGGTACGGTTGAATTTCTCCTGGATGAAAACCTCAATTTCTACTTTCTGGAAATGAATACCCGCCTTCAG
>JAGQVA010001145.1 GCA_020438265.1 Bacteroidota bacterium | reverse complement strand
CAGGCTTTTCGCTTCCGGTCCGATGAGATGAAAAATACGCTCTTTCATCTCCTTGGCTGCTTTATTTGTAAAAGTCAAAGCCAGAAGCTCCTGGGGGTCTGCCAATCCCTGGGAAAGAATAAAAGCTAATCGATAAGTGAGGACGCGGGTTTTTCCACTACCTGCCCCTGCTATCACCAATTGAGGGCCGTCTATATTGAGGACAGCCTCTTTTTGTGCGTCGTTTAATTGATCAAGAAAATCCACCCTTAAAATTAGGGAAAATTTTTGGTTTATTAATTACTCCCATTTAATCTTCTTGCTGCGGTTTCTTCTCCTTCCTCTACTTCCATTCCATTACGCAGGCGGCGGGTAAGAGTGGTATATGAGCCAATGACAACCCGCTGATTGGCTTCAATCCCTTCCTCTATATGAATATGTGTATCGTCGTTAATTCCAGTTACGACAGGAACCTGTTCCACTTTGCCATTTGCATAACGAAAGACAACTTCCTGGTTGGTTTTTTCGCCGGATTCACTGGTAATGTCGCGTAGCGTTACAGCCTGAATGGGTACGGAAACCACATCTTTTTCAGCTTTTGTATAAATTTCTACCAGGGCAGTCATTCCCGGGCGGAAAGGACTTTCCTTGCTTCCTCCTTCAGCGACTTTCTTTAGTTCTAATGCCCTGTTTTCATAGGATCGGGGCGAAATCTTCACCTTTACTTCAAAATTGGTTACCTGATCAGTTGTGGCCATACCTGCCACAGTCGCTGAATAGGCAATCTCCGTAACTTTTCCATAAAAAGTTTTGCCGGGGAAAGCGTCAACTTCGACTTTCGATGAATCTCCCAGACCTACATTGATGATATCATTTTCATTAATTTCAACCACTACTTCCATACTGGAAAGGTCAGCGATCTTGAGAATTTCGGTTCCGGACATCATGCTTGTACCTACTACTCTTTGTCCTACTTCCACATTTAACTGAGTGATTGTCCCGTCCATAGAGGCATAAATATTGGTTCTGTCGAGGTTTTGACGGGATTGTTTGCGGGTAGCTTCTGAGCTTTTTACCTGATAATAGGCAGACTGGACATTATACTGGGCTGATTCATACTGAGAAGCAGAGACGTTGAACCTGAGTTCTGCATTTTCCAAATCAACTTTGGAGACGACATTTTCCCTGAATAGCTTTTTCGTTCTTTCAAGAGCTACGGAGTCTTGCAAGAGGGTTGCCCTTGCCTGGCTCTGGTTAGCTTTTGCTTGCAGGTATGCTGCCTGGGAGCGACTGAGGGCAGCTTCGGATTGTTCCAGCTGGGCTCTGTAATCATCCGGGCGAATGGTCAGCAATAAATCTCCTTTTTTGACTTTTTGCCCTTCAGCGATAGAAATGAAGACCACCTCACCGGAAACGTCCGGAGCTACTGGCACATCTACTGTAGGCTGGATGGTTCCTGACTCGGAAACCCGGGAATAAATCGTCCTGATTTCAGAGTCTGCAAGCTGGACTTTTATTTTATTATTGTCACATCCCACAAAAAGTAAGAAGAGGGATACATATAGAAAAGTTTGAGAAAAAATATCAAAACGTGTGTTGCGGTACATATCATTATAAACTAGAAAGCCAATATCTGAAAAAATACTGAAGCAGACCTGGGTTTTATATAAAAAACGAGAAACAAAGGCATTCTAACTTCTTTTCAGCAGAAAGTAAAATGGCTTTGTTTCCCGATCCAATTTAGCGAGAGAGTATCTTATAATCCCAGAGGTTTGCCCTGATAGAAGTCAAGGACTTTGGTTCTGAAGATATAATTAAACTTATTTCTGACCAGGTCATTTCTGGCGCGGTTAAGATTATTGGTAGCCAGAAGGTATTCAGTTGAGTTGGCAACACCCAGGTTGAATTGTTTTTCTGTATTCTCGAAAGTCAGTTTCAGGGCTTCAACCTGCTTCATCGTTGACGTGTAGCTACTATAGGCACTTTTGGCATCCAGGTAAGCCTGTTGAATGGTTT
>JAGQVA010001144.1 GCA_020438265.1 Bacteroidota bacterium | reverse complement strand
CAAATTACTGCATACGGTGCAGAATTTACTTCCCAGCTTGCTATGGAAGCATCAGGGCAAACAGCCCAGATTTCTTCAGCTACCGTGGATGCTGAGGCGAAAGCTTCTCAGAAAAAAATGGCAGACCTCCTCACCATTGTCAATACTGATCTGAGTAATGACGCTAGTCAGGTTACCCTTGATCTTACCAACCTTGCAAAAGCAAACGATGTAGAGAAAAAGACTGAAGGGACACTGGAAGATGTTAATGTTGAGTATTTTGCAACCCAGGTAGCTTATGATCTGACAAATAAAGAGTTAAACCTGGAGCTTACTTCTACCCCAGATCCTCAAAACTCAACCCAGTATCAGGTCAGCTTTCAGGCTTATACATGCCCGTTTGATCGAGATATGTCCATTAACAACACCAGCCTTTGTAATCCAAATGCAGGACAAAATAACAGTGAAATTCTCGATACATACCCTGTTATGGAGTATTATATTTTCCTGGTTAAGGATCGGGCAAAATCCGTCTTCACAATTACGGCTGCTGAAGCATTAAAGGACAAGTCAGGGATGAATAAGCCTGTTCCCGCCACTGAAGTGACAAAGGATTGGGAGGGAGTTGCCCTGAATTTAAATGATTTGAAAGACTCTGACGGAGATGCTATGAAAATGGGGGATGAATATGTGGTATTTGTCCTGGCAGTACTAGATAACTCATACAAGAAAAACCTCAATACTTTTGATGATTATTTAACAGCTCCTTCTGCCACCTTCATTTTGACCGATAATCTAAAGCCTGCTACTGATGTACAGGTTAATCCTTCCTATATGCATAGTATGGATGAGATAGTCATAACTGAAGATCAAAAACTGACTTTTAATGCTCATAATGAGGAAAAAGTTGTTGAGTATCGGTGCATGTTCCTTCCTTATACGATAGGACATAAACAGGTAACCGGTTTTCTAACCAAAGAGGGGTTAAGGCAATTTGAAAAACGGGTGGATTTACTCGAAAAACTGGCAGATAAATTTTATGCAAAAATCCTTGCCTATGGAAGTGAAATCAATGAGCTTGAACAAAAGCGTTCTTCCCCTGGCTCTGACGAAAATCAGGTTAAAATCCTAACAGAAAGAATTCAATTACTGGATCTCCAGGTCAGAATCACAGATATGGAAATTCAGCTTGAAACTGACTCCTCTCTCAAAGCGAAATTTTCTTCAGCCCTTACTAACTACAGTAAAGAGGTTGACGATACTCTCCGCATTTTAGAGAATTTAGCTGAAACACAGAAAGACAAGGAGAAACTGAAAAATGAATTAAATCTGATTGAAGATTTTATTGGAATTCTAAATATTGAGATAGAAATCCTGCAGCTTCAAATTCAGCTTGCTGAGAATCTTGAAGATCTCATCAATAGGATGCTGACTATTGATACAAAAGTAAAATCCCTGAAAAAGGACTTAAAGTCTTTAACCGATTCTGACTTAGGGCAGATCCAAAAAATTAAGGATCAGATCAGAGTACTTAAAGATGAATTGATCACTATTATCCTAGAGATCGCTCTGGAATGGCAACCTGAACTGCGGGAGAGATTTATTTCCAGGCTGGAAAAGCTTAAATCTAATTTTGACAAATATGAAAACGAGCTGATTGGATTGGAAAATCCAACTGAAGATAAGCTATCGCCAATTGAAAATAAGATAGGAAGAGAAGAAAAAAAGTTAGATGAAATTGTATTAGAAATCCTCATTGATGAGTTGCTCCATACATATAAGTCTGTAAACAAAATTAAACATTTATGGCCCAATATTGAGGAAGCTATCAAAATTCTTAAGGCAGATTATAAAAATCTAAGAACCGAATATGAAGCAGCTGAAGATGGTAAGGCTGGCAGTCAGAATAAACAACTTATGACAGGGGATTTAAAACCCGGTTTCTTTTTCAACCTCCTGATTGCAGAACAAGTTACCAAAGCCAACTATTTCCTGGGCCAAAAGGAGAAAGGTTCGACTCA
>JAGQVA010001143.1 GCA_020438265.1 Bacteroidota bacterium | reverse complement strand
TTACGGGGAAATAAATCTGAAGGCTTATGAGAAGGAGATTCTGCGATATCGTTGGCACCGTTTTTTTGTTTCTTATCTGGAATGTCTGCTTTTTTTAGGGAAATATTCGGAACTGGTAATGGTCGTTAATAGGTATGGTCTTTTAGATAAAGAAAAGAATTATAAAACCCGACCTCATTATTTACCAACCATTTCCTGGTACTTCTTTCTGGCTCAATATCAGTTGGGGGACTTGAGCTTTTCCCGGTTAATCGAACAATTTCAGGAATGTCTTCCTGCCCAGGAAGAAATGAATCAATCCATGTTTATGACGCTGATGGAGAGGTTGAAAAAGCGTTTTCCGCAGTTGGATAAGCGGTTGATGGAGATGTTTTAGAGGGGTATCGACGAAATCACTTGATTTCTACCCATGTTTGGCTCTTAACAGAGTCTTTAAGAAGGTTTTAACCCTTTTTACATTAGGTACTTACCATTCCCAATAATTTCCCGCATTTCTTGCTAAAAACGCCTTTCTACTAATTTTTTAGTATTAATCCGAATTAATTAGTTGTATTCCTAATTTATTAGTAGTATGTTTGTTTGTAAATCAAGCATACTATGCAAAAACTAGCCAAACGGGAAGAACAAATTATGCAGGCCCTCTGGTCTCTGGACAAAGCTTTTATCAAAGAGATAATGGCTGAATTGACGGATGAGCTCCATTATAACACTGTCGCAACGATTATTAAAATCCTGGAAGAGAAAGGGTTTGTAGCACATGAAACCTTTGGTAATGCACATCAATATTATCCCTTGATTTCCAAGAAAAAGTACCAAAAACAGGAGCTGGGATATATTGTCAAGCAATATTTTAATAATTCCCACAAGAATCTGGTCGCTTTTTTCGCTGAAGAAAAAAACATTGATCAATCAGAATTAGAAGAAATTATTGAGCTGATTAAAAAGAATAAATCATGATGCCATACCTTCTTCATGTTTCCCTCCTGATTGCGATTGTGATTTCTCTCTACAAAATTATTCTGGAGAAAGAAACCCATTATAAATGGAACCGATGGATTCTGCTTGGAGCCATTTTCGCTTCATTTATTCTGCCTTTATTGACAGTGCCATCTTCATGGTCTTTGCAGCCATTATGGGAAAAAGCTGATAATAGGGTAGGGGAGAGTAAGATTTATACAGAGCAGGAGATTGTGCCTGAAATAGAACCAGAGATGTTGGGTTTTTCTGAAAAAGCTGATTTACCAGAACAAAGCGCGAACGAGAATCTGGCGCAAGATGAGCTTGAAAGTGATTTGAAAAAAGATACCGAACAATCCAGTTCCTGGATTTCAATCTTCAAACAGATTACTTTTTTCCAGTGGTTAGGGATGATTTATGGAATGGGAATCGTCATTTTTACTTTGCGATTGATCATCCAAATGGGCGTCTTAATTCGCCAAATCAAAATTCTGCCCAAAAAACGCGATGGAAAATATATTCTGCTGGAGCCTCGTGATGAAAAAGCATCTTATTCCTTCTTTCACTATATTTTTATTAATCCTGTTCCGCTTGATTTGGCCACTTATGGGCAGATTCTTTCTCATGAAAAAATCCATGCCGACCAAAAGCACAGCCTCGATATTCTCCTGGCAGAAATTCTGCTCATCTTCCAATGGTATAATCCCTTTGCGTGGATGTATCGAAAGTCTGTTCGCCAAAATATTGAATACCTGACCGATGATGTAATGGTCAAAAACGGCGCTGATATGACTGATTATCAGATGAGTTTGTTGCGGGTTTCAGTCCCAGAATATGGTTACACCATGGTCGCCAACTACAATCAATCATTGCTAAAAAAACGAATTCTTATGATGAATGCGAAAAAATCATCTTTTCTGGCGGGGTGGAAATATATCCTGCTGGTAGCTGTGTTAAGCCTTTCCCTTCCTCTTTTTAATGCTAAAGCCCTGGATGTAGTTCCGGACACTTTTCCTGAGCCGTCTATTCAGGCTGGACCGATCCTGATT
>JAGQVA010001142.1 GCA_020438265.1 Bacteroidota bacterium | reverse complement strand
CCATTTTAAATAAGCTATCGCCAACTTTTCGGCGGAGTCACTACTTTCTTCAAAATAGTTGTATCTCGTATAATAAAAGACTGCCTTTTGGTAATCATTCATTTTCATACACATATCACCGGCCATTCGATACACTACCCCCTTTTCTGGATATTCAAAGATTAACGATTGTGCTACATGAAGCCCTTTTTCATAGTCTTTATCCCTGTCATACGTATTATACGCCATGGACATCACATCATTCCATTTTTGTATTTTCATATAAATGTCCTGAGCCATTTTTATCTCTGTCAATCTGGCTATATAACTCTTTCTCGTGATAGAACCGGTATCTTGAACAACATGATTGAGCGTATATGGCCAGGATTCCTTTAATTTATCAATGACCATTTTTCCTTGAAGTGAATCAATTAGCGAAACAGGAATGTCTTCTATGGCATCGTTGTAGGGTATATAATTCTCCCAATTATGCAATAAATTAAGTTCCTTTATTTTTTCATAAAAAGCATCAGCCATTAAAAACTGTCCTTCTATGGTGGGATGTACATGTTCGGTTAATAATTCATTTCCAATTATTCCGTTTTGTGAATGTGTCTCAAAAACAGACTTCATATCTACTAATGGCGCATTGTACGCCTGAGATAATTCTACAATTACATCGTTTATTTTTTGAGGAGCTCTAAACCTTAACAAGTCAAGTTCTTTTGCAAGATGTAAATATTTTTTGGCGGCATCTTCATCATTTTTTAAATAAAGGATACCACGTTTATACACTTCATTCGCATTGTATTGTGCCACTTCTATCGCATCCAGGCTTTCCTGGTCTAAAACTTCTTTGAGTGGTTCAATGTCAGTAATCCCTTCACTAATAAATGGCTGAATATCTCTTTCATTGCTTACTACTGTTGAGAGAATTACAGGTATTTCTTTTTTATTATATTTAGATAATATCTTTTTGAGATTCGCTTCAAATTGGTTAATTCCATCAAAATACGCTTCAGATTGATAGGGAATACGCTGTTTGTCAGCCATCACTTCCATCAAAGTCGTTGTCCGTTCAGAGGGTTTTGGAATGTTGGAGCCCAAAATCTTGCGGAAACCATTTTCGCAGAGTTGGAAAAAACGTAATTCCTTGAGCATCAGGTAGGATCGTATCACAATCGGATTTGAGCCATAAGAAATGGATGAGCCCGTTCCCATAGCACCATAATATTCATTATGACCAGCGTAAATAATAACCAGGTCCGGCTTTTGTTCAATAATTTCATCCACCAGATCAAGAAGTGTATAAGAGTTAACCGCTGTTATTCCTGTGTTAACTACTTCAATATTCATATCCGGAAAGGTCAGGGATAATCTATGCTTTAGCATTCGGGGAAATGAACCACCCCGATAAAAAGGAAATCCTACTACTGTCGAAGCACCCTGTACAAAAACTCTGAAAGTGCTGTCAGTTTTTTCTTTTAAAAATAAGTCGAATTGATTATCGGATTTCAGGTCATTGTCATTAAAATATTTTTTTGCCATATCCTTATTCATCACCAAATAATCAGGTTTATCCTTCACAGGAATTCTATGAAACAGTTGATAGTTTTCACCATAATTTGCAAACCTTAGTATGATCTCTAAAATAATGATGATAACAAATGGGATGGAAACAGCGATGAGTTTGTATATGGTACTTCTTCTCATGAGGTGATTAATCTGGAAATATTATTAGCGCCAGAATATTAGCCAGTAAAAGAAAACTGCCCAAAGCCTCTTTGTATAGAAACCTTGGGCAGTTTAATTTAAGTATTAAATATCAATAATATTTTATTGATAACCAGGATTTTGATAAGCTGCCTTTTCAGCATCAGACATATCCAGGGCGTCTATTTGATCTTGAGGTATAGGTCTTAGATAATGATGTGGCTGGATATCTCTAGTGGTAACCGTAGGACTATGATCGCCCGCATCGTTACCGGCAATTTCATACGAACCTGCCAATTCATTCCATTTCTGAG
>JAGQVA010001141.1 GCA_020438265.1 Bacteroidota bacterium | reverse complement strand
GAGAAAAAAAATATCCCAAAAGCGCCTACAAAGACAAAAAAAATGACGCCTTTTGACATTTTATATCAAATTCAACACGATTTTGAACAAAACAAAATACATAACTCATTGGAAATGAATCTATTACAAAAGTTAGCCTGACGGCTATGGCGATCGGGGGCCTCCAGTGAGTATAAAAGTTATAAGCCAATATTTTCTTCTCTAAAACCCGGCCCAATGTAAAATTCTCATTCCTTCGGATACACCCACTCCCCCGCCACATTCAAATAACTGATATTCCCATCAACCACAACTTTATATAACCCATCCCGAAAGGTAATTTTTTCAAATCGGGTGTCATAAAGAATATCTCCACTGGTATTTGCCAAACCATAAAGCTGTTTGCAATAGGCAACAATGGTTTTTTCTTTGGGCGGATGGATTTCATCGTAGCCAAATTTCCCTTTCACAGTTTCAAAAATGTCTGAATAGACCGGAAGTGTGTTGGGATCAACCCAGGTGAATTCAGCGGGAATGGTATCTGTTTGCACCAGTTTCCAGCCATCTTTATAGGCTTTTATCTTTCTGTTGCCGACAACCTCAATTTCTCCGAAACGATAATCCACCACCAGATTCCCCTGATAATCGATGACTCCCCAACGTCCCTCTTTTTTTACTCCAGCCAGCCCGTTTTGAAAATTGATGGTCCAGTCAAACATCTCGGTGGGAAGCTCGCGGCGATTCAAGTCGATGAACTTGTATTGACTGCCGATTCTTACTCTGGCTCTGCCTTCAACAAATTGTCCTACATGGTTGTAAATCGGAGGGCTGATTTCCTGGCCGCTTACATCGTAAAAACCAATTCTCCCGTTTTTCATTACCTGGAAATAATCATCTTCCCTGTAGAGCCGGTCAAAACGGTGAGGGATTACAGTTGTTCCCTGTTCATTGATGACACCATAATCGTTTTTCCGGCGGGTAATGGCTAATCCCTTGTGAAAATCAGTTGCGCGGTAATAAACCGGCTTAATAACCCAGGAGCCGTCCTGTCGGATATATCCAAATCTGGCTTTGTCTTTCACCATAGCGATTCCATTGACAAAATCTCCTGCTCCCATGTATTGGGGGTTAATTGTGTAATTTCCCATACGATCGATAAATCCCCATCGCAGGCCAATTCTGACCCTTGCGACCCCCTCCCGAAAATCACCCGCTCTTTCAAATTTGTGATCTGCAATCATATTCCCCAGCGTATCGATATACCCCCATTTTCCGTCTTTTTTGATCTTGATAATCCCTTCATGAACATCTCCTGCTTCTTCCAGTTCGAGGGAAAAACGCAAGTTCCCTACTTCATCGAGGAAGAAATATTTCTTTTTGTGGTTTTCTGTGGTTAAAAAGGGAGTGGCTCCTTCAGGGAGATTTTTATTGGTTTTTTTAGATATGTGAATATCATCAAACTGTGGAGGAATGACCAGATTGAAGTTTGAGTCGTAGACACCCCATTTGTTTTTTGCCTGAACGATTCCTACTCCCAATTCATAATCTCTGGCGGCCCGGTATTCAGGTTTGGTCATCCAGGTTCCGTTGATATGCATATACCCCCAGCCTTTATTGGTTTTTAATCTGAATGGTTCTTCCCCGATTTCTTTGGTTAAAGGAGCATAATTGCTGCCTGTATTGGCTACAGCTATATCGTCTTTAAATGGGCCGATATACCCTGTCTTTTTGAGCATTCGGATTTGTCCTCTGGCATTAATCAGTACAAATGCTCCCGTTCCATACTGCACACGGGCAATTTTCTGATTCTCAAAATCCTGAATGTATATCATATTCAGTTCGGGTTTGGTAAGAATTTTTCCTTTGAGATGGTCTGCCAGCCCTACTGTCCTGTTTTTGAGATTTTTGGAATCAATCATCACTACCGAAATGCCCAGATGAGGGACGATATACACGTTTGAATAAATGGGTTCGATTCTGATTTCTCCTGAAGTGGTATCGCGCCATCCAAATCGGTTGCGGTATAAAAACCAG
>JAGQVA010001140.1 GCA_020438265.1 Bacteroidota bacterium | reverse complement strand
CAACAACAGGTATGTTTGAATTTATACAGACTTTCTGCAGGTTATAACCTCCTCCTGTAGCCCCTGTAAATCCCCAATAGACAAGACTATTTCCTCCAAAAACAGAATTAATAATATCCCCCGTGTAGGCCAAACGAAGGTCTCCATCCAAAAATACATCAAGCTTTTGTATAACAGGATCCCACTCAATATGAAGTTCATGACTGAGGCCATCATCACCGTATGATTGACCCGGAACTATATATACAGGACCTGCCAGATGGGATGAAAGACTATGGTTTACAGAACCATTGGAAATTACAGCCATGTGGTCATAGGAAGGATCTGCAAAATAAGAATTTCGGTAGGTATCAAACTCAATAGCTAAAGAAGGGCTAATTCCCTCATACCCTAAGTATCCACCAGCCATTCCAAGTGCTGTATTGCTGTTTCCCTGGAAGGTAAATGTGATTCCGTCTGACCCTCCACCATTTTTTGAGCCCAGGTAAATACTACTGTTTAACTCAAAAGGCAAGGTAAGATCCACCTGACTTTTCGACCACACAGAACCTCCCTGACCTGGCAAATCTGGCGTAAGGATATAACAATTATTCCCAACAGCGAGAGCATCTCCATTCACCTGAAAATCATCAAAAGTCAACACCAATCGAGGGCCATCAACAGCCCCGGGTACATTGTAAATTCTCTCTTCTCTTGCTCCAAAACGTAACCACTTAAAAGTACCTTCAGAAGTAGTATCATGAAGCATGATCCCATAATTGGGATACGTTCCATCCAGCCAGGATTGTACTAAAGAAGTAATATCCCACTGATATACATCTCCGATATTTGCAGTCGACTCATTAATAAATGTACTCGCTTCCACAACTGGGTCAAAATCAGGCTGAGTCTGGTTGTCTATTCCGAGCGTTGCTCCCTGATAATTATAGGGGTCAACTCCTCCCTTCCAGGCCATTCCATCTGCCAGATCTGAATGAACACATCCATCTGCTGTCTTGGTCTCGAAACCATTTCCTTCTTGCCAGGGTGTCCGAGAAGAAGATGGGATTACCCGATGTACATCTACTTTATATGTCGATGGTGGTGTATTATTAGGAACTCCCAGGACAGGAATGCTAAGTTCCAAAACTGCTCTGGTCAATTTCCCCTGAGGTAATCCCGAAAGATCAAATTCAATAAAAGATCGCATGGCATCTCCTTCTCCCCAGGGAATCCCTCCTCCCCCTCTGCTTGAGCCTACAATAAGGTAACTGTCACATCCATAGTTGTCATTTCTCCTGAGATTCTGATCTGTCCGGATATGCGTATCTTTACTTGCATCAAGTATAACTGTCTGAGCAACAAGGCACTGGAACATCCCTACATTCAGGATTCCCAGCAGAATTAAGAATAAAAGTTTTCTCAACATGATTTCATCGTTTAAATGTGTGCAAAAAATCAAGCCATCTCGTTTTTAGGATTAATCTAAAATGAGATTCCTATTCATCATCGATCCTCTGGATTGTACCTAAGGGCAAGCACGCAGCAGTAGATAAAATCATACATACAATTAGCGAAAGACAGGTGCCCTTTTTGAGAGCACCTGATTATTATCATTCTTTTAATCCTTTACTACCTTTTCAGTCCTGATCATATCTCCATTCCGCACCCTTACGATATACATTCCTGCTGGCAGATCAAGGAGATTGATTGTCTCAGTGTGCGTTCCACCGAGCGTCTGTACAGAATGCTGCTTCACTAATTCTCCATTCAGATTGTAAAGGTTAATGATTAACTCTCCAGCGCTTAAGCCTTCTAATTCGAGATTAAATTTGGTCTGTGCGGGATTGGGATAAATCTTCATATCCTGAGTGGTTTCAGCTACCCTTACTCCTGAATTGGAATCAATCACCGTGAAGGTTATCGTATGTTTTTCACCCTTATTGCCTTTGCCATTTCGCCTGTCATAAGGCGTTGCAGAGACGGTGTAAGTTCCCGGCGTGTAGGTGTAAGGATTATAATCACCATTATCAT
>JAGQVA010001139.1 GCA_020438265.1 Bacteroidota bacterium | reverse complement strand
CAGAGATTTATTCAAATTTTATGGCCATACAGGCGCTGTTACTTCTATTTTTATGAATCAGGACCAAACCCTGATAACCGGCAGCGAAGATTCAACCCTGAAAACCTGGACAACGCCCTTTGCTCTGTACAATCAGGCATTTAGCTATCATAGGCAAGGAGTAAACAAGGTAGCTTTTTCACCCGATCAGAAATTTATTGCCAGCGGAGGAAAAGACAGAAGGGTGGTTTTGACAGATATTCTCAACGGAGAAAAAGTATGGGAACACAGGGAACATGCCGATCCGGTTCTGGCTTTAAACTTTCGGGACAGCACTGTTCAATCCATCGATGAATACAGCAATTATATCATTTTTCATCCGGGACAGTCAACTGCCCAGAGCATTCCCCTGGGTGAAAGATCACTCTCGGCTGCGGTTTTCTCTCCTGACGGACAACAGGTTTTGACAGGAGGATTTGACAGTCTCGCCCAGCTTTGGGATGTGAATCAACAAACCTTACTATTGGAGCTTTCCCTTCAAAGTAGTATATTCAGTTTAGCTTTTGCCCCGGATCAATCAGTTTTTATAATCGGCTGTGAAGATGGAAAGGCATATTTGTTTGATCCTTCCGGAAATCAATTACAGGTTTTTGAAGGACATCAAGGTGGCGTTACAGCCGTCAATTTTACCCCTTCAAGTAAAAAAATCATTACCGGTTCTGAGGATCAAAGAGTCATCCTCTGGAATCTGTCAGGTCAGCAGTTGCAGCAATTTCGGGAATATGCCCTGCCTGTACAGGCCGTTTCGGTGAATGCTGAAGAGACATTGCTTGCAGTTGCATACCGGCAAAAATCAGCCATTCTCATTGACTTACAGGAAGGATATGTGATTGATGATTTCAGAGGTCATAAAGATTTTGTCAATGATATCATTTTCCCGAAACAAGGAAATATTCTGGCTACTGCCTGCGACGATAAATTCGTAAGAGTGTGGACAAAAGTGAAACCGCCTCTTTTTGATTTTTTGAAGCAGGGAAAGCTGGAAAATATGGATGACAGGATGAAAAATCAATTTCAAATTGAATAGAAACATACACAGTACCAATCTGCGTTTATGAAAAAAAAACTACTTCTGCTTTTCTTTTCTTTTTCTATATGTTTTCATGTTGGTCATGCTCAGGAAATCATTTTAAACCAGGCAGGCAATGGCTACCGGTTTTCCCTTAACCCGGCTCCAAAACCTCCCATTCGGCCGGCAGGGGGAAAAGAAACCCCCAAATGGCTGTACTTCTGGGAGTTTGGCGATGGGCATTATTCTGAAGAGGTCTCTCCCAAACATACCTATACTGCCACAGGAAATTACACCGTAACAGTTTATCTAACGGCAGCTTATTCGCTGGATCACCAGAAAAAATTCAGCCAAACGGTTAACATTCGCAGCGCAGGACAAACTCCCCTAAACCCTTCATACCCCGGATTAAGCAATAGCAGTTCGATCCGCATTACTTCCAATAATAACGAACTGGTTGCCCGGGATGAACTTCAGCTTGTCATTCATTATCGGCCTCCTCCGGGTTATCAATCGGGAAAAGTAGTTTTTGCTTTTAATGAAAAGGATTCGCGGAAAAAGAGCTTTAACCTGGTTTCTGCCCGCCCTTATTATGGAGAAACAAAAGAAGCGGATATTTATGAAAATGAAACGATTTATGAAAATAGCAGCTATTCAGATTTCCTTGAAGCTCAGGCTGGTAATTTTCAAAACGTTCATGCCTGGTCTTACAAAAATCTTCCGACTAATTCGACTGCCCGATTATTTGTTACCTTAAAAGTAGAAACCCCGCGCATAGGTCAGGAAATAGCCATCCAGGCGTTTTTGATTCCGGATCAAGGCCCATTACGCACTTCAGGAACTTCAACCACCAAAACCATGATTATTCTGGCTTCCCATGATCCTAACCGGATTACAGTCATCCCAAGGACCATTGAACTTCCCGTTCCCAGTGATACCGCTTTTAAATACAGGGTTTTCTTTCAGAAT
>JAGQVA010000112.1 GCA_020438265.1 Bacteroidota bacterium | reverse complement strand
TGGCTAATGACCCACAAACCTGACAGATGGCGTGAACTTTGGTGACGAATTCGGCCATGGCAAGTAATGCAGGCATCGGTCCAAACGGAGTACCGCGAAAGTCCATGTCAAGCCCAGCCACGATTACCCTGATACCATTATTGGCCATTTCTCTGACTACCTGGACAATACCTTCATCGAAAAACTGGGCTTCATCAACACCGACGACTTCGGCGCCTTTTAACAAAGGAAAAATATCCTGTGAAGAGGCCACAGGCGTGGAAGGAATAGAAGTCCGGTTATGTGAAACCAGATGTTTTTCAGCATAACGGGTATCGAGCATAGGTTTGAATATCTCAACCTGCTGATTGGCAATCTGAGCTCTGCGGAGCCTGCGAATAAGTTCTTCAGTTTTTCCCGAAAACATACTACCGCAAACAACCTCTACCCAGCCGGTTTTGCGATTTGCCGAATTGACTTCTATAAACATGGCTTAAAGGTAATCATAGTTGCAGAAATCCGAAATACAAACCTGAATTTATTCCTCCCCAATTTTCCAGAAATTACTCCGGTTAAATTCCCGGGTATCAGTAATCATTTTAACCATTCTTTGCAGCATGGCCAGGATACCGGTCGTGTAAAACTCATATATACCAGCCTGATTTTCACTAGCGAATAATTCCTTCTCCTCCAACAAAGCCTGAATTTGCCGTGCTACAGCAGGAGCAGGATCGATGATCTTCATGCGGTCACCCACAATTTCTTTAATCTGCGGAATCAGAAAAGGATAATGTGTGCAACCCAAAACCAGTTGATCGACCTTTTTGTCAAGCATCGGTTTCAGATAGTTTTCCAGTAAAAGGTAAGCTTCCTGACTATCAAAATGACCATTTTCAACGATTTCCACCAGCCCGTCTCCAACCTGAATATGGACATCCACATACCAGGCATGTCGTTTTCGGGTTTCGAGATAATGCTTTCCTTTGAAGGTGCCTTTGGTGGCGAGTACGCCAATATGACCGGATGTGGTGGCTAACGATGCAGGTTTTAAGGCAGGTTCAATTCCCACAAAAGGAACTTCATATTTCTCACGCAAATAAGAGATCGCAGCTGCAGTAGCAGTATTGCAGGCAATAACGATAAGTTTACAATTTTTTTTCAGCAAGAATTTGACAATTTCCTCAGAAAGATGAATGATTTCCTCTTCAGGTCTGGGGCCATAAGGGCAATTTCCGCTATCGGCGTAATAGACGATAGATTCTCCGGGTAAAAGCCGCACGGCTTCTTTCCAAACCGAGAGGCCTCCAAGGCCGGAATCGAATATGCCAATAGGTGCTTCGTTCATCTCAGCCCAAATGTAAGAAAGTGTAGGTAATTATTTAGCTATTGGCTTTTGGCAATTAGCTTTTGGCTACAAAACTTTGCTAAAGGCTAAAGGCTAAAGGCTAAAGGCTAAAGGCTAAAGGCTAAAGGCCAGTGGCTAATAGCAAAAAAATAAGGCCGTCCCGATCAAAGAGACTGCCTCAGGTGTGATTTCTGGTGGTTGGGATCGTTTCCTCACTTAATTGCATTCGTGACACTGTAGGGCACTATCATTATCAACGAAAAAAATGTTGATTTGGTAATGATACAACGGACATTCATAAATCCCTAAATTTTTCCACAGGAAAATATTCCTGATAAAAGGACCAATTATAGTCAATGGTTTTGCCTTAATTTTCGTTGATTTCGCCTTTTTCTTTCAGATACTCAATTGCTACAGGATAGCGCTCAAAATCATCGATTGGGCTTATTTCTCCAGTGTAAATCTTTTTGGCTAATTCTAATGGGTCCGTGCTGGTTTCCTGCCCTGGCCAAAGGTAGTATTTCAGACCACCCTTATAGGTTTTTGGTGCTGCCCAGACTGTCAAGGATTCGATTTGTTCAGCGATTTTCCATGTTGTCCAGTATATGGTTGGGGAAAGGAAAAATGCAACCAAAATAAAGGCAGGTAAAAATTTTCGGTGAATGTGTTCCCCGAATTTTTTTAGTCCCAAGCTTCCCAATCCAGTTAAAATAATATAGGGAACCAGGAAAAAAACATAATTATCAGAGACATTATAACGCATGGCAAAAACCCATACCGGGCCGGCAGCAATCAAACTAAACCAAAAGAGTTTCCGGTTTTCATTCCACGCTATTTGTATTCCCCGGATAATGAAAATCGTGAAGATATGGAAATTGTAAATCAGGTATCCCAAACTTCTGAGTGTGCCTTTAACCAGGTCTTCCAAATTGAGCGATAACACAGTACCACGATATTGATTATCGAAAAAAACGGCGCTCAGATTATGAGATTTTAGCCATAAGGGAAGGACAATCAGAGGGCTTGCGACCAAAATCAGGACTATCACAGAAAAAAAAATCGACTTTTTTGAAATATTTTTTACGGACAGAAAATACCATCCCAGGAGGGGAAAAAAGAGAATCGTCTGAATATGGGTAAGGGTTCCCAACCCCAGTAGAGCTGCAATCGGAATGGGATATTTATGCTGCTCATTCAGGATATCTTTGAGCATCAGATAGAGGCTGGTAATGA
This sequence comes from Bacteroidota bacterium, assembly GCA_020438265.1. Lineage (GTDB taxonomy): Bacteria > Bacteroidota > Bacteroidia > J057 > J057 > JAGQVA01. Next base: position 7,964 of record JAGQVA010000112.1, on the reverse strand, counting down.
TCCAAAAGCAATAGAAAGTATATACTTCAACTATCACAGACTGCCTCCACCAGGTAAAACTCAAAGCAAAAATAAGGAGAGGAATGAGTGTTTTAATTGTATCTTTTGATATTAATTTTATATATTTGTAGGTAAATATGATGCAAAATAGGGAGAATACTAAGGAAACCCCTACCAGAACTGAAACCGGATTTGCCTGAGGAAACAGGACCAAAGCCAGGTGGTTAACGTTGGTGTAGAGAAAATGACTGGTCGCATTGGTAGCCAAATCAAAGCCTCTTTCGGCAAAAAGTAAAAAGCCAATAGAGTCGCCAAACCCAGGGTAAGAAGACCTGGTAAGAAGGTATACGATGGCGATACCAAGCAAAATTCCTGAGAAAAAAAAATGACTCTTTTGCTTCATTTTGGCAAGTTAGGAGTGAAATGATAGCATTCCAAACTTTTAGATTTTGTGCATTTCACATAAATTTGCACCTTGATTGACGAAAAGTCTATACAAACGCTTATGGAAACCTGCCGCTATTGTAGCTGGATGTATGTTCTCTTAGCCGCTCTCATGTGGTTTAGTTGTAATAATGAGCCTGAACCTAAAGTAGAAGTTGCTGATCCCCACTCTTACGCTATGCCTTCCGAGGCAAAAGTAACCCACCTCGATCTGGATCTCAATGTAGATTTTAATGCCGAAAAACTCATCGGTACCGCTATCCTTAAAATCGATCGCAGCAAAGACTCCAAACAAATTCGTTTGGATACCAAACAGTTGATCATTGAATCTGTACTGATTTCTCCAGATGGTGTGAAAGAAAAGGTTGCCAAGTACAGATTTGGGCAAGATGATAAAATTCTGGGAAAGGAGCTGATTGTCGAACTTGAGCCCCAAACTCAGTATATTCATATCAGTTATCAGACTGAGCCTGGTGCAGAAGCATTACAGTTTTTGCCTCCTGCTTTGACTGATAACAAAACTTCTCCGTTTTTGCTTACTCAGTCCCAGGCGATTAATGCCCGTACCTGGGTACCTATTCAGGACAGTCCCGGCATTCGTTTCACATATAATGCAACTATCAAAGTTCCGGAAGGACTGATGGCGGTCATGAGTGCCAAAAACCCTACTCATAAATCTAATAGTGGAGTATACTCTTTTGAGATGCCTCAGCCAATACCTGCGTATCTGTTAGCTCTGGCAGTAGGGGATATTGAATTCAGATCTTTGGGAGAAAAAACAGGGGTATATGCCGAACCTTCTATGATCGAAAAAGCGGTCTATGAGTTTGGCGATTTGAATAAGATGATGAATATCGCCGAAAAACTATACGGTGAATATCAGTGGGGCAGATATGATGTAATTGTTTTACCTCCCAGTTTTCCTTTTGGTGGAATGGAAAATCCCCGTTTGACTTTTGCTACGCCTACCATTATCGCAGAAGATCGTTCTCTGGTTTCTTTGATTGCTCATGAACTGGCTCATTCATGGTCAGGAAATTTGGTTACCAATGCTACCTGGAATGATTTCTGGCTCAATGAAGGATTTACGGTTTATTTTGAAAACCGCATTATGGAAGAACTGGAAGGGCCCGAATATGCTTCTATGCTGGCCCAGATCAGTTATGAAGACCTGGAAGACGAAATAGAGGAAATTGGTTTTGACCACCTGGATACAAAACTGGCGATTGAGTTGACTGACCGGAATCCTGATGACGGGATGACTTCTATCGCTTATGACAAAGGGTTTTATTTCCTCAAATTGATAGAGGAAACAGTTGGTCGCAAAAGTTTTGATCAGTTTTTGAAAAAATATTTTACAGAACACGCTTTCAAAACCATGACAACAGATGATTTTGTGGCGTATCTACGAACTGAATTACTGGAAAATCATGATGATGCTGAAGAAATGATTCAGGTTAACGCCTGGGTGTATGATACAGGAATTCCGGATAATATTCCTTTTAATCCTTCAACTCGCTTTCAGGCGGTGGAAGATCAGGTCCATGGCTGGATTGCTGGCCTGAAGCCCAAGGATATGAAGGAGGAAACCAAAAACTGGAGTTCGCATGAATGGCTTCATTTTATCAGAGTATTGCCTGATTCGATTAGTTCTGCTCAAATGGATAGCCTTGATAAGGTATTTGACTTTACCAATAGCACGAATTCGGAAGTACAATGTGTCTGGTATACCAAGGCTGTGAAAAGTGGCTATGAGCCTGCTTATGAAAACATGAAGCAGTTTCTCTATAAAGTTGGTCGGAGAAAATTCCTGATGCCTTTGTACGAAGCCATGACAGAGACCGAAGAGGGTACCGAAATGGCAAAAGAAATCTATCGTGTGGCCCGGCAGAATTATCATCCGATTGCAATTCTTTCCATTGATAAATTATTAAAGTGGGAACCGGAGTCTTGAAGGTAATAAGTATTTTGGGGCTTTTTTGCCTGGTTTTAGCTTCACTGGGAGTTTCTCAAACTTCGGAGAAGGCTTACCTTAAGCAAATCAAAAAGCACCGAAAACACATTCATCGGGAGTTTAAAAATCCGGAAACTTCTCCTTTAAGGGAAGAAGCCAAACAATTTCATGGGTTGGACTATTATGCGCCTGATCCTGCATATAAGGTGGAGGCGACTCTTACCCTTACACCTGAAGCCAAACCTTTTTACATTCCTACAAGCAATCCCAATCGCTCCAAGCAGTTTGTTTCTTACGCTACCCTTTCCTTTACCTTAAAAGGAAAACCCTGGCAGCTTACGGTTTATCGAAATCTGGAACTGGCCGGAATCAAAAAATATGATAAACTGCTTTTTTTGCCATTTTTAGATGAGACCAGTGGCTTTGATACCTATGGCGGCGGACGTTATATGGACCTGGAAATTCCTGATGGAGATAAGATAACTCTGGATTTTAATCTGTGTTATAATCCTTATTGCGCTTATAGTGGCGGATGGTCCTGCCCGATTCCTCCCCCTGAAAACTTTTTGGAGCTAAAACTTGAAGCCGGAGTTAAAAAATATCAGGAACACTGAGGCTTTTCGATGTTGCAACATTTAATTTGAGACTGCGTTTTATGAAACTGCCAGTTCGGATATATAACGGATATATCATATATTGACCTGGCAAAAGCAGACCACAAAAGATAAATCATAAATGAGTTCTCAAAGCAAAATCTGGTACTTAGAGGAAGTCAATTTAAAAGAGTGTTTTTGCCCAATTAACGGAGCAGAAGATAGATATAATAAACAGCCTAAAAGGTCTTTTAAGAGGGGAGAATTTATATACTTTAGTGATGATACGGCCGATCGGGTATATTTTATCCATGCAGGCGCAGTGAAAATTGCGGGGTATACAGAAGACGGTAATGAGATGATCAAGGCAGTATTGCATCCGGGAGAAATTTTTGGGGAATTAGCTGTTTTTGGGCAGGAAACCCGAAGTGATTATGCGCAGGCAGCAGAAGATACTGAGGTGTGTATTTTGGATAAAGATGATGTGGTAGGGATGATGAGGGATGTAAGCGGATTTCAGAACTACCTCAATAAAATCATGGGGGAAAGAGTGATCTATACGCAGAAAAGGCTGGAATCTCTGCTTTTTAAAGATGCCAAAACACGTGTAGCTGAATACGTATTGGAACAAGCCCGGAAAAACGGGAGAGAAACTGCTGATGGAGCAGTCGTCTTGCGAAATTACCTTACCCACCAGGAAATTGCCAGCTATACTGGGACTTCGAGACAAACGGTAACGACAGTGCTCAATCAGTTTAGAGATGATAATTTGCTGGATTTTGACCGCAAACGAATAACAGTCAAAAACCTCATGGGACTACAAAACGAAGTGGCATAACTAAATAATTCTGATTATGATTCTCTGGGTGATTATTGGTATCCTGGTAATAAGTTTTTTAATGGATCAGGTTTTGGGATTTTTAAATCTTCGAAACCACAAAAGAGAGCTTCCTGAGGAGTTTAAGGATTACCTGGATGCGGAAAAGTATGCAAAGTCTTATGACTATCATCACACCAATTACAAATTCTCCCAGATTAAGAGTTGGCCGGGATTGGTGATTCTACTGGCTATTCTCTGGGGAGGAGGATTGGGATGGCTTGATGGCCAACTCAGAGCAGTAACAGAACATCCGGTTGGGCTACCTTTGTTATTCTTTTGGGTTATATTTTTTGCTTCAGATATTTTCGGAATTCCATTCGAGTGGTATCATACCTTTGTGATAGAGGAAAAATTTGGTTTCAACAAAACCACTCCGAAAACATTCTTCATCGATAAAATCAAATCCTGGCTTCTGACTATTGTTTTGGGGGGAATAGTTGTTGGTACACTACTCCTTTTGATAGACAAATTGGGTTCTGGTTTCTGGATTTGGTTCTGGATATTTATCAGCCTTTTCAGCTTGTTTATGAATGTTTTTGCCACAACTCTCATTCTTCCTATTTTCAATAAACTGACTCCATTGGAAAACGGAGACCTGAGGCAGGCCATTGAGAGTTATGCCGAAAAAGTAAGTTTTCCCCTGACAAATATCATGGTGATTGACGGATCAAAACGATCTGCCAAATCAAACGCTTTTTTCTCAGGTTTAGGTAAACAGAAAAAAGTGGTATTATACGATACCCTGATCGAAAATCATCAGCAGGAAGAACTGGTTGCAGTATTGGCACACGAAGTTGGGCATTATAAAAAGAAACATATTATCCAGGGGCTGATTATCAGTATTTTGCAAACGGGAGTTATGCTTTTTATTCTTTCCCTTTTCATTCAAAATGAATCATTTTCCCTGGCTTTAGGAGGTTCAGTTAATGCAGTTCACCTGAATCTGATTGCTTTTGGACTATTATACAGTCCGATTTCTACTGTGCTGGGTATTGTTATGAATATTTTTTCTCGCAAGAATGAGTTTGAGGCGGATCGTTACGCTGCTGAGACTTTTGCCGGAGAACCCTTAAAAGAAGCATTGATTCAGCTTCATGCCGACAACCTCAGTAATCTTACTCCACATCCCTGGTACGTTTTTATGAATTATTCACATCCACCTTTGATTCAGCGCCTGAAGGCGATTAGTGCAATAGGTAATCAGGAATTGAATCCGGGGTAGGATTGCTTATCCCAACCCAATACCTGATATTTGCGCCATGAATCTTTCCCGCAAACATATTCCCGTGATAATCGGGCTTGTCCTGTTGTTTTTACTTGTAGTCAGGGTAGCCGTTTATCTATGGAATCAATCTCATGATGAAAGCACCTGGTTTCGGAAAGTAGTTCTGGTGACCTTTGATAATGAACCAGAGATGCTTTCGATAGAAAAACCAGCGATCAGAGAAGAGCTTAGCCGCTATAAAAACCGACTTACCGATATTTCTGCTGAAGCTGAAAAAAATCAGGCAGAACTTGCCCGAAATTATCTGACAGAATGGGAAGCTCTGGATCACGGTCATTCGGACCTTGATTTTGAAGCAAAACAAAAGCTCATCAAATCTTATCTTGATTATTTGGCTGAGCATGACTCTTTCTTTACATACTGGTTCCCTGCAAACCCTTATAATGGCGTACAGGTAACTCTTCCTTCTTTTTTTAGTGTCTATCACCCTATGGATACAAAAGAGGATTGTAAGGCTTTCATTGCACGTTTAAAGAGCGTTGACAGCAAAATCAATCAGGCAATAGAAGGAATAGCTTATCGTCGTAACTTAGGCATCATTCCACCACCGGAAATGATAACCGGCTCTATTGCTCAAATAGATACCTTTCTCGCTTTACCACTTGATGAAAATCCTTTCTACATTAATTTTTCCCGTCGGGTAATCCGAATCAATCCAACAGAGATGAACGAATATGAAGCTGCCAGATACTTAAGCCATATTTCTACTATTCTGGATGACGAAATCAAACCTTCCTATCAAAAACTGAGAACAACCCTGGAAGATATTTTGACGGAAAAGGGAAAAATAGCCTGGAAAGGGAATGAAGCCTGTTTTTTACATCAATTGAGTAAATATTATGGGAAAGTAGAGCCAGTATCAATCAGTCATTCTATCGGGAAACTAGAAACTGAGTGGGAAGTTTTGCGAGATCGTCTAAATGATAAACTGGATCAGCTGGATTTAGCACAGGTTACATTAGCCGACCGGGTTGAATACCTCAATCAGGCTTATCATTTTAAAGGAGATTCTGCGGCAGAGCTGCTGAAAACCTGCCGATTGATTCTGGATGATATTTCGGTTAAATCTATGGGGCTGTACCAGCATTTCTCTCAGCCTGTGAGACTTGAAGTAACCAGTTCACGCATGTATTGGCATCCTCGCCGGATAGATCTTTTGAAAAGAGATCAGACCCGAAAGGATAAGGGGGCGCTACTTGTAGATATATCCAGGTACGCCAGCCACCCGATTTGGAAAATGAAGTCAGATATTTATCGTAGGGGAATTCCCGGGCTGTTTGTATTATTAAAAGCCGGAAGCGAAGCAGAGGAGGAAGATTTTTGGGAAATTTTGCAACCGATGGCTTTTCGGGCCGGATGGAGCCTTTATATCGATGATGTGATTGCCAATGAAATCATGTTGTATAGCAATGATCCAATGGGAGAAGTCGGATACTTGTATAATTCTTACCTTGACCTTTTAGGAGCAATGACAGATATTTCTATTCACTCACGCGGTTGGACTTATCAGCAGGCGAGGGAGTTTTTGTTGGAAGAAGCTGGCCTGACACCTGAAGATGCCGAAAATCTGATAGAAATCAGTGTGTCCGATCCTGGTCAATTAACGGCAGTCTGGTTAGGATATCAGAAAATATTGGAATTGCGGGACCAATACCGCGAAAAAGTGGGAAATGCGTTTATTCTTCAGGAATTTAATGATTTCCTCCTTCAACTGAGCCCATCCCCCTGGGAATTAATAGAAAAGCAATTAGAAATTGAAGTTTCCCTAAAAATGGCAAGCTAATTGCGGAAGATGTTTTGGACGGTGGATATTTTAAGGCTTATTAACAAAACGCGAATATGAATACTAAATATACGTTGGTAGCCCTTATATTTTCATTGTTTGCTTTAATCACAACAGCACAGGATTATCAACAATGTGAGCGGGATTATTCAAATTTACAACAAGCGGTAAAAACACTACCTGAGGAAGTGGTACCCGGTAGCGAGATTTTCCTGTCAGAGGCATACCTCCAATCCATAGAAGATGGTTATTTTAAAGGCATCCCGTCAGGGATGAAACACTGGAATTACGTCCGTCCTGCTTCCAGAAAAGAATTGCGGAACGAAAATGAGAGTTCGAGCGAGCTGATGGGAAATGACGGGAATATTTATGGCCTGATAACCACACCTTCTAATGTCCATTTTTTCAGACCAACGGAAGTATTTGAAGGAGAATATCTTCCTCAGTGGAAGGACCCTGAAATGATTATTCCTTTGGGTCTGATGCCTGTAAATATTCTGCAGTACCATAATCGGTTATTTGTTGTCAAAGAGAAAAGGGATGAATATATCGTCCTTGAGGTCGGAGGAAATACCCTTGTATTTTATCCCGGACTACCCAAAACAGAGCTGGTATTTGATTCAGAGAAAGTGTTAAACCGCATTGCTGAAAAGCAAAATATTGCCAGTACGTTATTGGGAGGGCAATTTATTGTTACCAACAGTGCCAACCTGCATTACCGGACCCGATCAGTTGGTTTGGATCATAGTTTGGATGCCTCCATTGATCGACTCACGATTAAAGTCAAAGATGTAGTTGCGAATCGCCGTGAGACTTTGCTGGCGTACGGTGAAGAGGAGACCTTTTATCTGGTCATTGACGAGGAGTCAGATTTTGTATTGCTTGAAAAAGGATGTGTGATGGATCAACAACGGGAAGTTGCCCTCAGGGCACAACAAGAAGATCCGAAAGCGCAAGAGAATTTGAATGAATTATTAGAGAAGGAATTCTCACAGGCAGAATTGGAATCGAAAGTATGGCTCATG
>JAGQVA010001138.1 GCA_020438265.1 Bacteroidota bacterium | reverse complement strand
TGATTGTAAGTATCTCCACAATCATCAGAAAGATCTATTCTCAGCTCATCTTCATAACCCGCATCATATCTCACATAAGCAACATCAAAAGTAAGAATCGGGTTGACAGCAGTTGTCAGATCAATCGGAAAACTAATCAGAAAGTCTTCTTCTCCTGCTCCATTATAACTGAAGTTATTGACGTAAGCGGCGGCGGTGGTAGTACCCGTAGCTCCAACTACATTCCTTTCCTCCCAGGTAAATGCACCATCAGGATTTTCTACTATCCAGTCAGCAGGAGGAAATCCTGCAGCCTGAAAATCTTCAGTAAAAGGAATGGGATTCCCGTCGCTAGCTTCAATATAATTGACTTTGGTAGTGGTATCACTTCCAAAAGCATTGGTAGTAATCAGGGTAACCTGGTAAAACCCACTCACAGGAAAAATCACAAAAGGATCCGCAGAAGTACTATCAGTATTGTTTGTGTATATCACCTGGGGCGTAATGATCCAATTATGAGAAATAGGACCCAGGGTTGACAAATCTGTAAATGAGACTAACTCACCTGTACAAGTGGAGGTCTTATCAGCCGTAAAATCTGTCATAGGCGCCTGAGCAAAATCCTGTATGCTGATATCATCAATGGCAAGGTCGCTGTTAAATCCATTTCCTGTAATTCCCCTGAATCTGATCTGAATAAGAGAATCATACGGAGCCAAAGGAACCTGTCCTTCAAGCCACAAAGGCCCCTTGTCACCAGAAAGCGGGAGAATCACATCCAGGTAGAGTTGATTACCATCCAATATATCCACATGCAACTCTCCCATATCTCCCCCATCCATGTGATACCAAAATGAAAGGATGGGGTTTAACATTCCCCCAACATCAATACATGGACTATAAAGCTCTGCCTGTTGGCCTTCACAACCATTAGAGGCTTCAGTGTAAAGATATTTTCCAGACAATGTACCCGGATTATGGTCAATGGAAGGACCTGTAGCAGTAGAAGGAGTACCTCCATTGTCCACCCGCCAGTCGATATCATCCATGGTGAAATTAATTGCGTTTACCCAACCTCCAGTGAGATTACAAATTTCATTACCACAATTACTGCTGGTCCCACAATTGGATTGTCCTTCAAAGTCCTCAGTGAAAGGAGCCACAAGGGTAGGTTGATTTGATATCAGAACCTGATTGGAAGTTGTATCATTTGCGAGGAGTTCATCATTTGCCAGGCTGGTCCAGGAAACAATTGTATTAGTTCCCGTGGGCAATAGTTCAGGGGTTGAAAACTGATAAACCGTAGAATCCAGAGGTGGTAATAACCCGGAAAACGTCTCTGTGATGATTGCCCCATTATTGATCTGATAGGAAACATCAAATCCGGAGATGGTGCTCAGGCTATGGTTTTTTATGATTATAGAAATATAACTGGTGTCTAGAAAACAGCTGGACAAGACGGAAAAGTCCGTTTCTTCCCCAAGTTGGGAAACTCCTATGTCGAAACAATTGGGTAATGAGATAAGCTGAGCAGCTATACTCCTCCTTCCTCTAAGGCCATTAGTTCCTTTCGCCCGAGCTGCAAACCAGTCATCACTAGATGGAATGATAAAATTAGGCAATTTAAAACTATTGGTAGCAGAAGAACCAATCGAATCCATATACTGATTACCCAGTTTAAACACATCATATCCTGTAGCCCCGGGAACAGCATCCCAGGAAACTAACAAAGTATCAGGACAAAGTCTTGAAAAACTAATATTCTGAGGCAATCCAACAATCGAACATGTATAATCGGAAGTATCACTCAAACTTCCACGGGAAACGTTGATTAAGACTTCTCCACTTACCGTATTGGGAACAGTCCATTCATACAAACGAAGATCTCCTGCAACGTTGGTAGTAATATTGGACCAGCTATTTCCATTATCGGTAGAATATTTCAAGGTAAAATTGCCAGTATTCCCAAAAGCATCCCAATGAATTCTTTCTGTTTCGCCTGGCACAAATCCTTCGCCTCCGTTGGGATAGGTAATGC
>JAGQVA010001137.1 GCA_020438265.1 Bacteroidota bacterium | reverse complement strand
CGCAAATTTTATTGCTGGGAGCAGAGTTTGTTTGGGTATATACCGAATCCAAAGGCCGGAAAATAGAAGCTTCCAAGTTTACAGAGAAACTCCAGGCGCTTTCCTTTGGGAATTTTCTGCGGTGGTTGAAGCGTAGAAAGAAAGGAGAACTTACTGCTGCTTCCTCAGAAGAGACAGATAATACCCAGCAACTGGAAAAAGAGGAAATGATTGAACAAACGGAGTCAACAGAGAGTTCAGAAGCAGCGCAGGAAAAAGAACAGGTGGGAAATTCCTGATAAAGGTTCCTTGCATTCACCCCAATTTACCAGATTATCAAAATGATTAAAAACCTTGTTGGCGTAGCCTCAAATATATTTCCGGGCCTGGTAGCCTCTTATGCATACAAACAATTAACCAATCCCCAGGTCAGGAAACTGAGGGAAAACGAGTTTATTTGAGTTTACCGAATTAGTAGGTATTCTGATTAGAAAATATCAGGTCAAAACCCTGGTCAGTCATTCTTTTGGGGGAGTTGCCACCACCTTTGCGCTTTTCAATAATCAAGATTTACACATTGAAAAATACGCCTTATTGACCACCCCTGACAAATTCATCGAACGGATAGATGACGTTGCCGAAACGGTGGGCATCAATGACAAAGTAAAAAAACAGTTGATCGACAGGCTGGAAAAAGAAACCGACCAGGATGTTTCCAAGCTGAATGTCAGCGAATTTGTACAATCCATCCATGTAGGTAAATCCCTGATTATTCATGATAAAAATGACCGGGTCATTCCCATTGACCGGTCCAAAAATGTACATAAAAACTGGAGCAACTCTTCCTTTAAAGAGATCGAAGGTACCGGGCATTTTCGGATTCTGCGAACTGAAGCGGTCTTAGATATGGTCGTAGCGTTTTTAGAATCGTAGAGATGGCATTGGATTGCTTTCCACGTCAAAAGTATCGAAGCTCATTATAAGTGGAGAAATCTATGAGTTTTGTTACAGATTTCTCCACTTATAGTTTTTTATATTTGGAGAAATGTGGCTATTTTTAGATAGATTTCTCCAAATATAAAAAATTATGGAACAACTAATCGGCAGGGAAGCAGAAATAAGCACATTAGAAAAGGCTCTATCAAGCGAAAGTGCAGAAATGGTTTCTGTCATTGGTCGCCGAAGAGTTGGTAAAACCTTTTTGATCAATCATGTTTATGAAAAGAACATTCTTTTTTCAATATCAGGGACGCAAAATACGCCTTTAAAAGAACAACTCGGCAATTTTGCGTACATGCTGAATGAGTATGCCAATACCAAAATTGCTTATAAAACTCCCACTTCATGGCAGGAAGCGTTCCAAATGTTAATCACATATCTGAAAGAAAAAATTACCACATCAGAAGAAAAAATGGTAGTTTTTTTCGATGAGCTACCCTGGTTAGCCACACGTAAATCGGGATTTTTAAGGGCATTCAGCTTTTTCTGGAATAATTGGGCGGTTAAACAAAATATAGTGATTGTGATTTGTGGTTCTGCGGCTTCGTGGATGATACAAAAAGTGGTTCACCACAGAGGGGGATTATACAATAGAATTACCAAGCGTATTTTTCTTGAACCTTTCAGTCTTGCTGAAACAGAAGAGTACTTGAAAAGTCGCCAAATACATTTTGAACAATACCATATTGTCCAGATATATATGGCTATGGGGGGAATTCCCCATTATCTCAAAGAAATCGCCAAGGGCAAAAGTGCTACCGAGAATATTAATGAGATCTGCTTTTCCCAGGGAGGGTTACTAAGAGACGAATTTCTCAATTTATATCCCTCACTTTTTGCTAATGCTGAAAACCATATTGCGGTTATCAGGGCGCTGGCGAGTAAGAAACTAGGCTTGACAAGACAACAGATTCTGGAAGTGGCAAAAATCCCTGATGGAGGGAGTTTGCAGAGAACATTACAGGAGTTGGAACAATCCGGGTTTATCGCTACATACCGCCCTTATCAGAAAAAGAAAAAAGAGAAGCTATATCGACTA
>JAGQVA010001136.1 GCA_020438265.1 Bacteroidota bacterium | reverse complement strand
AAAGTTGGGGCAGAAATGTATATCTGCGGCCAGTCGGTTTATGCCAGAGGGGTAGATCGGGAGCGTCTGGCAGAGCCGGTTAAGGTTGGGCTTTCGGCGATGACGATCATTTTGTCCAAGGAAGCTGAGGGATATCGGTTGATTAAGTTTTGAAAGGGAAGCGTAAAAAAGGGGAAAAGAGATTAATTCGGCCTTCTCTACTGTACACTTTTTCGATAACCTGTAATAGCTCCCACAGATCACACTAATTTCACGGATCTAAACGCTTAGAAAGTGAATTGATCTGTGGAATCTGTGATATCTGTGGGAGGTTTTCAAAAAGTGGCAGGTAGTGAAATTCTGTCGGGGCTTGAGAGATCAAACCAAAAGGAATAATTTTTCTTATCTTTACTTATATGAGAAAATACCCTATTGGCATACAGGATTTTAATAAGCTAATCAAAGAAGATTATCTTTATGTAGATAAAACTGAAGATATTTTTCGATTGGTCAACTATGGTCAATACTACTTTCTTTCCCGCCCCAGGCGATTTGGGAAATCTTTGTTGGTTTCTACTTTAAAATATTTATTTCTGGGAGAAAAAGATTTGTTTAAGGGATTATGGATTGAGGGAAAATATGAGTTTGAGCCGCATCCGGTTTTGCATGTTTCTTTTAGTTCGCTGGGGTATAAGGATATTGGACTGGAAGCAGGATTACACCAATTCATCAATAATAAAGCTTTAGAAGCGGATATTACGCTCACCCAGCAAGGAATTGGTCCAAGATTTCAGGAGTTACTCAAAAAATTAAGTGCAGATTCACAAAAAGTAGTTCTCCTCATCGACGAATATGACAAACCTTTAGTTGACTATATCGATCAGCCCGAACAAGCTGAAAAAAACAGAGATATTCTCAAAAATTTCTTTTCCATTATTAAGGACTCTGACCCTTTTCTCCGTTTTTTCCTGATCACGGGAGTTTCAAAATTTAGTAAAGTATCCTTATTCTCAGATCTCAATCATTTGCGGGATATTACGCTGGTAGAGCAGTTTGAAACCATTGCAGGTTATACACAGGCGGAATTGGAAGATGTCTTTGCACCTGATATAGAAAAATTAGCTCAAAAAACAGGAGAAAAAGTCGAGACGCTCATTCCCAAAATCAAACTTTGGTATAACGGGTATAGTTGGGGCACCGACACAAGGCTCTACAATCCCTTTTCCATTCTCAATTTGTTTGCATCCCAACGCTTTGCCAATTACTGGTGGGAAACAGGGACTCCGACTTTTTTGATTAAATTATTAAGAAAAGACTTTCATTATAATCTGAGTCAATTAGTTGCGGGACAGGTAATGTTTGAAAGTTTTACCATCAATGATCTCAACTGGTTGGCTTTGCTTTTTCAAACAGGATATCTCACCATTCGGAGCTATGATCCTGAAACTGGACTGTATACGCTGGATTACCCCAATCGCGAGGTGAGGGATACAATGCATCAGCACCTACTGGCAGCTTTTCGGGAAACCACCAAAACTGACAGTCTCCCTTTACTAATCAATATTAAATTTGCTCTGGAAAAAGGAGATGTGGAAGACCTGATCGATCAGGTCAATATTTTATTTTCAACTATCCCACACCAACTATTTAAGCAGAAGGAGGAAGCATTTTTTCATGCTGTTTTGCATTTGAGTTTCTCAGCGATAGGTCTATTGGTCCAATCAGAAGTAAGTACCGCAAAAGGCCGGGTCGATACCGTAGTCCATACCAAAGACCAAATCTATGTAATGGAATTTAAACTGGACGCCTCTTCAGAATCTGCCCTCACCCAAATTCGCGAAAAACGCTATGGCAGTCCTTTTCTCAATCAGGGCAAGGAAGTGATTGCTTTGGGTGTCAGTTTTAGCTCTGAAACCAAAGAAGTAGCCGAATGGCGGGCGGTGCCTTATGAGACCTTGCTGGTCGAAGGGTAAGTAAAAAATCATTGTGAAGTGACGCAGGTTAAATAATTTCCTATCTTGGAAATAAATAACCCCCT
>JAGQVA010001135.1 GCA_020438265.1 Bacteroidota bacterium | reverse complement strand
TATTCGCTTTTGGGAGGACGAAACGAGGAGTTTTGCTGTTTAAGCAGCATATTAAACTTTCGATTAATATCGTTGACTTTTCGGTTGATATCATCCACCTTCATTTCCAGTTCATCATTATTATCCCTGACCATTTCTTCTACGAAGATGGCGTTGACAATGGAAAGTCCGAATAATCCACCAGAGATGACGATGAGAATAAAATACATCTTGGTGAAAAAGGTGGGTATCGGCCCCATACCAGATTGGGCCACGAGTTGTTCCGGAACTTCATACCAACCCTCGATGGTGAAGATCTTGAAAATATTATAAAAGGAAATGAATGGATCTCCAAATAACTCTGGTGAATAATCCTTAAACATACGGCAACTAACCAGAGAAATGACGAAACTATAAATGAAAAAAGCCAAAAGAACGAAGACCGATGCTTTGAATGCTCTTCTGACTCCGGCAATAAGTTCCTGAATGTTGGGAATAAACTTGATAAATTTGAAGAAACGAACTGTCCGGACTACCCTGAATACAAAAATAAAGGATACATCGGGAAACTTGTGTTCAAACAAAAGAATCAGCGAGGGAATACTGAAAAGAAGAATGAAAAAATCAAACTGATTCCAGGGCCTGGAAATATATGTCTTCCATCCCATCAGGCGGACTTTTATGAATGCTTCAAGAATAAAATAAAAAAGGAAAATGGCATCCAGAATACTCAGAAAAGAACCTAGGCCACCTAATCCATCAAAAGATAAGAGGAATAAAACGATTGCATTCAGGCTAATAACTATTGCAACAGGCCTGTCTTCGGTAAAAAATTTTATCACCCGTTGGGACATCATCTTTTCTAAATTCAATTAAGCCCCAAAAGTACTACTTTTCCCTGAGTTTTTATTAGTCGATTGAACGACCATACAAAACATAAGATTGATAGGGTTCGCCGATCATAGTAGGACCGTCTTGTCGCTGGTCCTGACCAAAATCCATAAATGCATGAATGATTGCATCAAAGTCATCTTCCCGGGCTTTGGCGTAGAGCTGACGGGCCAATTCTCCTCCCAATCCTTTCAAATAATGGTCTTTTTTTCTCCCCAAAGTGCGTATAATAAGCCTTTTTTCATCAGTATTGAGAAAATCGAGAACTCCGAAAATCATCCCTACCAGTTCTCCAGACTGATTTTCTGCCAGAATAACGTATTTGCCATCAATACAACCCGCTGCTGGTAAATAAATATTGAGGAATCCTGCTTTGGAAATAGGAGTGGAAAGAAAATTCTCAGAGAAAGCTTCCATACAGAAAGGATACATTTTATCAAGCTCCTCCTCAAAATGCTCCATGTCAAATGTACGGAATGAAATTCCTTTTTCTGTCCATCTCGAATCAGGCTCGCTGGTACCTCCCAGATAATTCAGATTGTGATTGATACGGGAAGCATATCTGGAAATCGGTTGAAACCCAAAATCGATAAACTGCTGATTATAATAAACCGGGTGGAAAGGCTCTCTGAAAAATCCCAGATTTTTATGGTATTCACTAAAGCGATAGTCGTCCCATATAGAGCCATTAAATGGTCCAATAACATAGAAATTTCCCAGTGTTTTGATATGTTCACAGGCTGTATTAAGTAGCGCCTGGCTGATTTCATGATCATTTATACATTCATAATTGCCAATCCCGATACAAGGTTTCCCCTCAAAATACAAAGCAGGATTTTTGTAAATGGCTACTCTTCCTACCGG
The DNA here is from genome assembly GCA_020438265.1 of Bacteroidota bacterium. Classification (GTDB taxonomy): domain Bacteria; phylum Bacteroidota; class Bacteroidia; order J057; family J057; genus JAGQVA01. Next base: position 283 of record JAGQVA010001135.1, on the reverse strand, counting down.
GATCTGACCTTTTAATACCACAATACAGGTGTACAAAAACTCTTCATTAACCTGATTCTTTTCTTCTACCTGAAACCGGTAATAAGGATGAATATTGGAGGGGGTATCTAAAAAATATTGAAAATTGTCCTCTCCGGGTCGGGTGGTAATGATTTGAATCTTGGAGTTTGTATTCATGATTTTTGCGGGAGTATTTGGATAAATGTGCATTATGTTTGTTTAAATCGTTCTGTCAATATTACGACTTATTCAAAGGTTGTTGAAACGATTTTCCGCTGTTTGT
>JAGQVA010001134.1 GCA_020438265.1 Bacteroidota bacterium | reverse complement strand
CAGAACCTTTTCAAAATCCATTCTGGCTTTGTAGGTATCGCGATAAACCAGTTGAAGGATTTTCCCTCTGAAATAATATGAATCTGTAATATCGGGACGATAAGCAATCGCTACATTAAAATCGTTAACGGCATTTTCATAATTCTGAAGGATATAATAACACAAACCTCTTTGGTAAAACATCCGGGCCAGTTTACTCTTTTTATCACCGTAATAACGAATGGCATCACTATATGCGTCGGCGGCAGCCTGATACTCTCCTTTTTTGAAATGAGCGGATGCCTGATGATAATAATATTCACCGTCCTGAGTCCTGTTTCCACGAACATAGCTGTCAATGGTGCGAATAATTTTGTCCAACTGACCAAAATTACTACCAGATTCATTATAGACATCAGGAGATTGGGCAAGGGCAATCTGACTACCTGTCAGGCTTATCAAACATATAAGGAAGGTGACGTAAATTTTCCGACTCATATAGCTAGTGTATTTAGGGGGAAGTTTCCTAACGACTTAAAAGACAATTTCTCACTTCCAGGGTTGCGTACGGTTTCAAAAAAAGTTTTTCGACCTGCGAAAATCTATTTTATGCGAGTATACGGCTATTTTTTGAGCCAAGATGGCGAGAATTTGCGACCGTGTTGCCTGTATGAATATGCGTGTGGAACCAGATATGTTTAATCACATATCCGGAAAAATTCTAATCCCTGAAATGTTATTTAATTCATTAAACTTCTATGGGGAGATCTTCCCGGGAGCCCCATTCGGACCATGATCCATCGTAAACACTAAGGTTGTCACGATTGGCTACACTTGCTCCCAAAGCCAGGATGCAAGCGGTAATTCCAGAACCGCAGGAAAATATCACAGGTTTCCCTTCATCAGCCAATTCACCAAAAACGGTTTTCAATTCTTCCGCCGGAATCAGCATTCCATCTTTCACAAGTTTGGCGTAATGCAAATTGATAGATCCGGGAATATGGCCACTACGCATATCTTCACGAGGTTCAGGAACCCTTGCATAAAATCTTCCTTCTGACCGGGCATCCAGGATGGTTTTGTCTTTTTGACTGATCGTTTTCAGGACTTCATCTGCCCCTATGATGAAACCCGGCTGCGGATTTGCTATGAAAGATCTTTCCGGACCATGGTATTTTTCTGAAGGTACAGTTGGATGCCCTGCTTTTTCCCATGCGGGAAATCCACCGTCAAGAACTGCAACATTAGTATGTCCCATACTACGAAACATCCACCACACCCTTGCACTGGAATAAATTCCCCAATGATCATATACTATAATAACACTGTCATTGCCAATCCCCAGTTTTCCTGCTTCCAGAGCAAATTTTTCGGGAGAAGGCATAGTATTGGAAAGGTCTGATTCTGTATCCCGAAACACCTTTTTTAAATCAAAAAAGCGAGTTCCGGGGATATCTCTTCGTTGAAAGGCTTCCGGCATATCCGGAGAATCTACTTTGGGAATGGTCCCGTCAAGAATGACCAGATTGGAATGGTGTAAATTTGCGTGTAACCATTCTATGGAAACCAGGGGAGAAGAAATATTCAGTTTGTTCATAGAGATTCGTTTTGATGGCTCTAATAAAAGAAGCTTTTAGGGAAAAATAAATACTTTCCTGATTTTATCCGTCTATTTTGAGAATGCTGTTAAATAAGACGATGGCGGGCCGGAATAATATCCTAACGCCACAGAAAATTCAGAATATCTCTGCCAATCACCCGTACACTCGATTCTGAATTGGTATTGGTGAGCACGACGACGCCAATCTGCTTGTCAGGATTAAACCCTATGTATGCCGCATGAGCAACTGCTCCGGATTGAAAAAGAATCTTATCTCCGGCCTGATATTCTTTTAGCCACCCCATAGCTACTTCATTACCCGAACCAAGATCAAATCGTGAAACATGAGAAAATTCAAGGGCATCTGAAATAGAGTGAAAAAGATTCATTTGCACAGCTACAAATTTGATCATGTCCTCTACAGTGCTGTAAAACCCCG
>JAGQVA010001133.1 GCA_020438265.1 Bacteroidota bacterium | reverse complement strand
CTGCTTTAAATTCATCTACCTGATCTGGGACCATCCGATAATAGCCCTGATGACCCCCTTTGCGTCCCGACTTTTTCCGTTTCGATACTTTCTCATCTTCCCTTCGACCAAAGGGGGCGGCCTGGCGTTTGGTACTTCGCTCCAGGGATAAGACTTTCTCTTCTAACTCCGATAGTCGGGATTGTAAGGTCAATATCAACTCTTGTTGATCAAGAATGATCTCGATCAGTTCTGATTTACTCAGCTTGGACAAGGCCAACCGGGTTTCTTCGCGATTTATCCCATTACCCCTAAATTAAGAATTTAGCGCCTAATTCCGAAATTAGGCGCTAAACACATACCACAAAATTTTGTGTCCCTCTCTTTTTTTATGATTAACTATCAATTAGTTAGCAACCATTTTTCCTGAACCGAAAGCTTTTCCATCCAGACGCAGCATGAAATGATACATTCCAGCAGGCATATTAGCAGGACGGTTGAAGTTCAGACGCTGCTCTCCTCTGTCAAATAATCCAGATTCCTGAGCAACTTTTCTTCCAGCGATGTCATATACTTCCAGAGAAACCTGACCAGCTTTTTTCAGGTTGAAGTTAATCTGAGTAAAGTCAGTGAAAGGGTTAGGCTGAGCATTCAGTCTTGCATCCTCGTCAAAGAGAGGATTTACAGCAGTAGTATTCTGTCCCATTACCCAAAGGATCGCTCCATCCAGGATATCAAAGAAAACGTCTTCAGGTGCAATCAGACCATTTTCGTGAACACCCCAAATAACTGCACGGTGCTGCAATGGATTGGAAGCATCAGTAGAATCTGGCTCAATCGCATACAAAGTATGGAAATCAGTTTCACCTTTGATATCAGCAACTACCGTAGCAGCAGCCTGAGGAAGATCAAAATAAGTCACCTGGGGAGGATAGAGCGCTGTATCAGTCTGTGAAGACCACAGAACTTCATCATCCACAGTCAGACCAGCGTAATTGGTGATTGGGTGATCAGCTACGATTTTCAGACCATAGTGCTTTTCAGGATCATACTCTGTGGGTACCGCCTCAGTTCCGATCTGCCAGAACAAACTGTCAAAACCAAGTGCCCAACGGTTTTCACGAACACAGAATCCTTCAAAAGAAACAGTTGGAGTAGGGAAACCTGCATTGGCAAAAGGAGTTACACGAGAAGAACTCAAAGCTTCACCAAAAACAATTACGTCAGCACCGTAAAGTGAGTGTGAAAACTCATCATAAATACTTGACAACAGAGGAAATACCTGATAGCCCATAGCCTTCAGAGAGTCGATAATCAGGGTGTCGCCTCCTACTGCTGGATCAGCATTCTTCACATAAAGAACAGTGATGTCTTGTTGCTGTGCGTAGCCTGGAATTGCTAATAAAGCAATCAAACAGCTGAAAAACAGATTGTAAAAAATCTTTTTCATAATAGAAATTTTATGGTTAATGGTTAAATAGGTTTTTAGAGTTAGTATTTACAAGAATCTTTGAGACGATAATATTAATAACTTCTTACCGCGCATGGCTGCGCAGAATTCATCTTTGACTATTCCTTTCCTTAAAAAGTGAATAATATTTGATAAAGTCAGCCTTAAAACCTTCCTCAGGGCTACTTATCTTTGTTTCATAAATAATATTCTATTCTCGAAATATACCCTGCTTATTATAGTTAATAACCCTGCTATGAAAAAATATATATTCCTTTTCCTTTTGATCAATTGTCTGAGCTTCTCCTTTACTTATGCTCTAAACGCCAGTTATATTGTGGTAGCTCAGGATAGTAGTGGCGATTATGTGACGGTTCAGGAAGCCATTGATGCAGCTCCTGATTTTGATACTGCAGAAACAGTGATTTATATAAAAAAGGGAATATATAAAGAGAAAATACTTGTCCCGGATTCCAAGACACATCTTACCCTGCTGGGCGAAGATGTGGATAGCACAGTCCTTACTTATGATGATTATTCGGGTAAAGTGGTAGATGGCGTGACGCTGGGAACATCTACCAGTTATTCT
>JAGQVA010001132.1 GCA_020438265.1 Bacteroidota bacterium | reverse complement strand
ATGGCAAATGCTTCCAGTGCCGAATGAACCATTTTTTCAGCGGAAAAATCCAGCATCGGCTCGGGAGGCATAACTCCATGTGCATAAAGCCTTGGCAAATATAAATTACAGCCAAAACGTTGGGCAAATTCTTTGTGAATAGGATCTGCTTCTATATAACTGGCTGAAAAACCATGGAGGTAAACCAGTGAATAGGGTGTTTTTTTGTACTCACTTCCTTTGTGCCAAATTATCCTGGCGTTATTGTCAGGGCGAATAAAAGGGGTTTCTTTTTCTCTTTTTTCGATAAAATCTTCCAGCTCTTTTAAGTCATCCGGTAAGGCGGGAAGGATTAAATCATATTTAGGAATGGGAGGTTTGGGGCCCAGTAAATAGGCGATAAGAAGGGTGATAAAAATGACCGTAATGAAACTCCAGAAAATCATATAAGTTTACCTCATCTCAATAATCAATGCTACCATTTCTTTCCCTCTGGAAAAGGCCGAAAATCCCACTTCTGATTCCAGGAAACTAATATCTTCTTCATGAATTAAGGATTCTCCCATTACAGAATCTATTTTGTCGACGATATCTCCCTTTGTTTTATCCATTTTGTTAACTAATTGAGGAAAATTCAACGCGTTTTTGGAGAAAAAGATGCAAAGATAACTTTTCGACGTTCCCTGGTCCAGTTTAATCGGATTATTTCCGTCAGGAATAGAGATAACTTGATTTTCTTCAAAAAAAGTATTTTCCCCATTGCCTGATTGCTGAATAAGTGTTTCGATTTTCTTACCTGATTCTGCTTTCAGTGCATATACATAACTTGCACGGATATTATTGATAAAAATTTTAAACTCTGTCTCTTCATTTACAGGTGGTTGAGCCTGGTAAATATCATTATTTCGTTTTGTCTGAATCTCTTCCTCGTATTGGTTGATCAGTTTGATTTGCGCGCTCAGGTCAAAGAGATTTTTCAGCGAATAAGGTGCTCCTAAATGCGCATCCGGCGTTTTGAGTGAATCGGTAGTTCTGCGATTAAAAGGCGCAACAATTGTCGGAAACACCGCCGGATAGGCTTCGAGGATATAGGCGTACTTTGCAAAGTTGGCAAAGTCATCATACCTCACCCAAATGAATCCCTGATCTCCCCAGGCCCGCCCCCAGCTATTCTGAATTTCAAATGCTCCACCATATTTTTTATCATCATATCCAATCACGCACATAGCATGGCCAAAATAATCGCGTGTATCAGGGCTTTCCTTCGGTTTCCACAAAGTTTTCCCATCAGCGAATTCAAAAGATGGAGTGCAACGCATACCGATAACTACAGGATCTCCATTGCTCAGGCTCTTTTTGACAGAAACAATTTTTTGTTCCGCTTCACTATCCAGAAAAAAGAGCCGCTTATAATCCTTGATCCGGTGCAAAGAGGCTTTGGCATAGACCCTGCTTGGAATTCCCGAAGGACAATCTGCGTCCAGATCCCGGAATTTTGCAACCCCCTGTGATACCATCACTTTTAAAGCTTCATCGATGGAAGTCGGCTGATAACAATTATTATCATTGCTAATGAGCTTGTAGATAAATCCCGGAGCGTAAGCATTATTGTCAATCGTCGATTGAGAATTCCATTCATTGACCTGGGCGTCAATGATGGTTCTGGCTACATAGGCAGTAGACCAACCCACGCAATTATTATAACTTCCCTGATCCTGAGGAGTGGGCGCATATTTTTTTAGCGAAAATGCCGGACCAAACCGATAACTACCTTGTTGTGAAAAAGATTCTGCAATGGGCGTCTTTTCATAGAGCGCATCATCAAAGGCAAGTCCTGCTCCCCGCTTTTTTTGAGAAAAAACCTGGACAGCAGCCAAAAGAATGGTAAAATAGATTGTTACAGTTTTCATGTTACTCTCCTGAATTACAAGGCTTAAATTTACCATTATTTTTGTAACTGTTTAGCTTTTGGCTGTTGGCTTTTGGCCTTTGGCAAAATCAGCAGCCAATTGTCAAAAGCCAAAACCCAAAGGCCAAAT
>JAGQVA010001131.1 GCA_020438265.1 Bacteroidota bacterium | reverse complement strand
TTTATTGTGGCTGGCATTATAGGTGAATTTTCCTATTCCTTCTATAAGATTTTTGCCCAACTCGACGGCCTGCTCAATTATGTAAAGGGAAAAAGTGACTGGAAAAAATTTGAACGCAAAGGAATTCAGGTAGAATGAAACAGATAATAATATTCATATTATTCCTTGGGCCTTATTGGCTGGCTGGGCAGGAAACTTCCACGGAAGAACTTCGCGCAAAAGGATATCAGGCCAAAATGGAAGGTGATTATAACCTTGCTATTCAGCATTATGAAGCCATCCTGGAAATAACTCCTGAAGACTACGATGCAACACTGGCAACGGCACGGTTGTACGCGCTCATTGAAGACTATGATCAGGCGCTGGATTATTACCAAAGATTGCTGAACAACGATCCAACAGATTGGGAGGCGCTGCATGGAATGGGTAATTGTTATCTCCTTCAAGGGGATCTTGATTTGGCAGTGGAGTTCCATCAACGAGCGGTAGAAGCTTTACCGAATTATGTGCCTGGTTATCTGGCCCTTGCCAAAGCATTTTCCTGGCAGGGAAAGCTGGATAAAGCCATTGAGGTATATAAAAGTGCTAATGTATATGACTCAACCTATTCCGAAGTTTGGGCGGGGATTGGTAAAATGTATTATTGGCAAGGAAAACCTTTTACTGCCAGAAAATTCTATCGGAGAGCACTGGAACTCGATTCTGCCAATACTGCAATCAGAGCAGAATACCAACAAATACAAGATGGGACAAAACTGGGATTTTCCTCTCAGTTTCGATTCTTTCAGGAAAAGGAACAATCGTATGAGATCAATGCGCTCATACAACAATATAGTCTTTCAAAAAGAATCAGCGATCACTGGTATATTCAGGTAAACAGTTTGTTTGATTATTCTGATCGGGATTTTAGCGAGTCTACCGGAGATACGACACGCTGGTTTATCAATAGCTGGGCCAAAGCTATCTGGATGGGAGAACATCATCGGTTGGGTTTTTATCTGGGGTATAGTGCTTCTGATCAGCGTTGGTCAGCTTATGGGCTAGATTGGCGAATGAAGTATAAATGGGGTTCTTTTAGTCTGGAAAATACAATTACGGCTGGGTATGAATATTTTTTCTATTGGAATGCAGTTGGACGTAATCGCGTTGGGGAATCTCTTCGCCTTAACTGGAAAAAATGGGAAGCCGTTGCGGGAGTTTCTTATGGACAGGTAGACGAAAAGCTCATTCGACAATATAATGACCAGGAATTTGAGCCGGGAACCAATCCCTTTTTAATTTATCGGTTTGCCCTCAATTACCAAATTCTGGCGAATCCGATAGTAAAAATTGGAGGCCAATATTCTGTGATGGATTTTGGATTCCAGTCTCCATCTTATTATAGCCCTTATGATCGCCAATTGTACGGTGCGGCCATTTCTGTCCAGAAAAAATGGAAACACTGGTATTTCTATTCCAGCTTTAACTACAACCCGGGCACAGAAACCTATTATTACCTCGCAGAAGAACCTAACCTTGGCTATGAATCTGGAAAAATCGCTGTAAACAACTGGTCAGCCGGAACGGAAATCGGATACACCCAATCCTCCTTCGCTCTTTCTGCCGGAGGTTCACGGTTTAAAAACCCTTTTTACGAAAACTGGATTGCATTTCTGGCCTTAACTAAAAGCTTCTGATATGAAAGGGAAATTTTTTTTCATACTGATTCTGATTGCTCTATTGGCATACACGGTTTACAAAATGCTGGAATACGAGCAGGAAATTCGTTCCGGGAAAGTGGTTACAGAATATATTGAAGATGACCGCGCACCTTTGGTGGAACAGCCTTCCGCAGAAGTTCTGAATCAACTCGCCAACCGGGTCAATTATTATTTCCAGACCGAAGGAGATGGGTTCAGAGCCCTTCAGTTTAGCAATGAAAGCAAAACCCTGACCTGGGAGCCTTTTTTGTTAAAAGGAGTGAATCTGGGAGTAGCTGTTCCGGGAAAATTTCCAGCTGAGTTTTCTCTGTCTATGGA